>CAYSOI010000073.1:0-12879 GCA_964432425.1 uncultured Opitutales bacterium
CGATTAAGATGGATTCCACTTCGGATGGTCGTTGACCTTGGGAAAAGGTTTTTCTAGGTGTCGTTCTTTTGGATCCCTTTTCAAAATATTGAGAGCTTACGGAAATACAGACATCGGTTTGCATAGAGAGCAAAATGAGGATAGTTTCCTCGTCGCCAACGAACTGAGTTTATATGGGGTTGCCGATGGAATTGGCGGCTTACCTTTTGGGTATGAGGCAAGTCGGCTTGCCTTGGATTGTGTAAGACATTGGGGACAGGAAAATGAGGGTGTTCATACGGAGGACGATTTAAGAGCGGCGATTCTTTATGCCAATGAAACGGTTTGCCGTGAGGGAGGTTTATTAGCGGAGGACACAGGGATAGGGACGACGCTTTCCGTGATGTGTGTGAAACCCGATTTCGTCATGATTGGGCATGTTGGGGATTCCAGCTGTTATCTATTTCGCCATGGTAGGGCTGCCAAGCTGACAAAGGACCACACCCTGGCACAAGAGATCTTTGACCAAATACCTGCCGGGGAGAAGAGACCGGATGTTCCAGACTATTTTCACCATTCCTTGACTCGTTGCCTTGGGCAAACCGATGATTTCAAAGCCGATATTTATTCGTATGAGATCAAACCTGGTGATCGCTTGATAGCCTGCACTGATGGAGTCACCGATTTATTGGACCTGGATGATCTTCATAGTTTTGCAAATAATGAAGAGACCCCGGAACTCTACATTGATAAGGTCATCGAAACCGCTCTCCGAAGAGGTGGGCATGACAATACCACCGCAGTGGCCGTCTTTCTCTAAATATTCAGGATGCACTCAGAACGTTTTCGCAAACTCATCGAAGCCAAGGGGGAAAGCCCGCTATTATTATTTAGCTTGGGACAGGCTTTGATCGATGAAGAGAAATTTGAAGAAGCCTTAAGGCCTTTACATCAATGTGCCGACAGCAATGAGGACTGGCTAATGGCCAGATTGCTACTGGGTAAAGCCTATGTGAATCTTAACCAACCCGATGAAGCAAAGAAGTTTCTAAACCGGGCAAGGGAGCTATCCATCCAACAGGAGCATGAAGAGCCCCTTGTCGAGATTGATAGATTAGAGAACGAACTCTCCTGAGCGCTAGGCAGTGAAGACCGATTAATCGGACGCCAGCATGCCGGAAACCAGTTCCTTACGATTGCTGTTGGGATTGAGATACCCGCTGACAAGGAATCGCCAGTCTTCCAGACGACTCAGCAAGCTGATTTTCTCAAGATAATCCTCATCAATTTCAATTGTGGGGAAGAAAATATCGGAAGCACTGGATTTGGTTTTCACAATGCCTTCGTCTTCTGAGGTCAACAGTGCGGAGGCAACATGAACAGCAGTCAGAGGCTGAAAGTCTACAGGCACACTTTGGCTTGGGTTGCTGTACCAGTGTACGGATTCAACAATGGATGTGGCTAATCCCCACAGCCCGAGGAGATAAGCTCCAACCTGGCTGTGGTGAGCCCCAAAGACTTGGGTTTCTGCTTCCAGCAAGTTGACCTCACCGGATTTCACTAATTCTTCTACCTCTTTTACCTTGTCCGGGAAAGAGGAGTAAAGGATCAGTTTGCCCGAAGCATGTAGTAGGCCACTGACATAAGCTTCTTCGGCTTGAGATTTTGAGGAGGTCTGGCTGATCGCAATGGCTTTGGCCGCTTCTGCAATCTGTAGGCTCCGGTTCCAGAAATCTTCCAGGCAAAGTCCTTCGACTTTAAATTCTTTCAACCGCCCAAAGGCTCCAATAGTCAGAATGATAGAACGAATGTACTCCATTCCCAAGTAGGAAACGGCATCGGAAACACTGGAGATCTTGCGTTTCAGCCCGACATAGCCGGAGTTGGCAAATTTGAGGATCTTTGCCGTAATGCCGATGTCTTTCTTGATGGCATCACTGAGCGCTTCGCCGGAAACATCCGGAATGCGGAGTAATTTCAGCAACTCATTATGAATCGTCGGCAAAGTTGGGAGTTCCCCCATCTGAGAAACCAGATTTTGCAGGCTATCGATGCCGATGGAATCCTGCAGGGAGGTGGCCCGTAAGATACGGGTTTTCAAAGTTTCGGGATCGCAGGGTTTGGAGAGGTACTGGTGAGTCGACTCCAAAGATTTTAAGATTAAGTCCTTATCGGAATAACCGGAAAGAATAAATCGAATGGTGTGCGGATATTTTTCTTTCACCTGATTGAGCAAGTCCGCTCCAGACAAATTGGGCATACGCATGTCGGAAACAATGACATCATATTCCTGCTGCTCCATCAGCTCCAACGCCTTTTCCCCACTGTCCACAAAATCCATTTCCCACTTTGATCGCATCCGGCGGAGCATCCTACGGAGCCCATCCAGCACAAACACTTCGTCATCTACAAAAAGGATTCGTTTCATAAGTTTAATTCAGCTTCTTCGTTATGGGATTTAGGGGATGGTGCGTTGATTGGCAATCTTACAATGAAGGTTGTACCTTGCCCTTGTACGGACTCAACGTGAATTTGACCGGAATGTTTGTCAACCACTACGTTATGTGCAATGGCTAATCCTTGACCGGTTCCCTTCCCCACAGGTTTTGTGGTAAAAAATGGTTCAAAAATACGGTTTCTCAACTCAGGAGGCATCCCTTTTCCAGAGTCTTCAATGCGGAGTTCCACCCATTTTTCGTCATTCATTAAAATGGTGTGCGTCTTGACTCGAATAATTCCTTTTTCATTCCCTTCCCCTCCTTTTTCTTCAATCGCATGACAGGCATTGATCACAAGATTCAGGATAAGCTGACCGATTTCATTCGGCAGACAGAGAACCATCGGCAAGTTTTCTTCCAGTGAATATTCTACATCGGCCAGGTATTTCCATTCGTTTCTGGAGATAATCATTGTATTGCGAATCAGATCATTGAGCTGGGCAGGAATTTTATCCTCAGCACCCGGATGGGAAAACTCCTTCATCGCACTCACAATCTGAGAGAGATTGGCTGAACCTTGTAGCGACTGTAGGATCGCCTGTGGAATCTCAGAAATTAAATATTCTGCATCGGACTCTTCCCATAGTGCATCCACCTCCTTCAAAACCTGCTCCAAATCTTCAGGCTTACTGGAATCCTTGAGCTGTCCGCAGAAACCGCGGATCGCGTTGAGCAATTCCGCCAAATCCGAAAATGAATCCTTAATGAAACGCAGGTTATCTCCAAAATATTGGATTGGCGTATTCATTTCATGGGCGACTCCTGCCGCCAACTGCCCGATCGATTCCATCTTCTGGGCATGAAATTTATGCATGTCCATCAGACGACGCTCTTCCCGTTGCCGAACTTGCAAAGTGATGTCACGGGAAACCAGGATCAAACGCTCAAACCTGCCAAACGAATTCCGGATTCCACCTGTGGTGGCCTCCAGATGATGGATCTCCTCCTTGCGGTTCACCATTCGGTATTCCAGGAAGACCTCCTTCCCCTCACTCAAAGCAGAAAGGATGACGCCGCGTACACGTTCACGATCATCCTCATGAACAAAATCGTACAATCCCTGACCATCCATTTGCCAAGTCCCATACCCAAGGATTTTCTCATAACTTGGACTACAATATATACAGTCTCCCTTCGGATCAAACAACCCGATCAGGTCGGAAGTATTTTCTGTGATCAGACGATAAAACGCCTCCTGACGTTCCAGACTTTCCTGCGTTCGCTTCAGCTCCGTAATGTCCCGAATCACCATCGAGACGAAACGATTCCCACCTTCCTTTTGCCCCCCATGTAAATTCACCTGCACGGATACCGGAATTCGGGTACCATCCCGCTGCACCAACCTCGTTTCTCCAGACCAAACCCGGCCTTCCCGCAACGCATCCCGAATCGAGGAAAACAGCAAATTCAACAGATCCTTGGGGAACAATTCCCGGAGCCATTTTCCCGCCAAATCCATTGAGCCCTCGGGAAAACCCAACACCTCCTTGGCCGCAAGATTCGCATGGTAGACCACCTGCAACTCCTCATCCGTCATGATGATAAAATCCCGGACCTCCTCCAAAACAGTGGCAAGTCCATGATCCGTTACCCCTTTTTGTTTCGCCAGAGCCCGACGACGCACATGACTGTAAAAATCCCCTGGCTCGACAGGAAACCTCAAAACCACATCCGCCTTTACATCTTCAATCACCGACAATGCCTCCGGAGCCCCATACCCTCCATACATGAGAATCAGCATTCCATCACCCAGACACCCGCCTAACCGGAAAGATCGCACCGCATTTAAAGAAGCCGCCTCATCACTCATCCCAAGGACAACAATATCCGGCCCCAATTCCATCGCCACCTTCAAACCATCCTTCATATCCAGTGCCAACATGGTAAAGTAACCACGTGACTCCAGGAATTGCTCCAAATCCTTTAGAGCGTATCCCCCCGTCTCTATGAACAATATCTTGAGCATGCTTTTCGCCGCATCACCTTGCTTAATCAGACTTAAAAAGCAAGATCAGCCTCGGCAAAATTCAGTAAATCTCAAAAACCCAGCGACTCTCCCAAATCATCCAGGCAATCAACAGACCACTACTGATCCAGCCACAGATCAGGAGAGCCCTTGAGATTCTACGCTTCAGTTCACCACGACGACCGTCCTGCATCGCACTGGCATTGACCAACGTACCCAAAGAACGCCGAAATACCTTTGAACGGCCCTCAAAAAACTTGAGTCTTGTCACACGTTTACCACGCAGGGAAAAGACCCATCGATAATAGGCATTCAACATGGCTTACCCCCTCCGCAGGTGGAAACCGGCAGAATTATATTCCAAAACTCAAGTCTATATACTCGACTCAATACCTCATACATAAAAACTCCTCATCAAGACATCCGCTTAGACACCAAGTGAAAAAAACCGTTCAAACTATTCGTAAATCCAAAGGGAAAACCCTCATTTCCGCCCTGACGGCTTATGACACACTCACCGCACAACTGGCCTCCAGAGCTGACATCGACCTCATCCTCGTGGGAGACTCCTTGGGCACGACACACTTGGGTTTCGACACCACCGTCGAAGTCACGCTGGGTCATATTCTCCACCACACGGCGGCAGTCAGCAGAGCCAAGCCGGACAGCCTCATTGTTGCCGACCTACCCTTTACGCACGCTCACCTCTCCCCATCCGAGACCCTGAAATCCTGTGCGACCCTCATGCAACAGGGCGGAGCACAGGCAGTAAAAATTGAAGCCGATCAAACCCTGGGGCCCACCATCGCCCACCTCGTTAGCGCAGGCATCCCCATCCTCGGCCACATCGGCCTGCTCCCCCAACGAATTCATGCCCTGGGTTCGTACCGCAAATTTGGAAAAACCCAACAAGAAGCCGACCAACTGCTCAAAGATGCCCAAGCCCTGCAAGATGCCGGCTGCTTCGCCATCATCGGAGAAATGATTGATCCCGAAGTCACCTCCAGAATCACGGAAAGCCTCGACATCCCATTGATCGGAATTGGTTGCGGCCCCCATTGTGATGGGCAAATTCTCGTTTCCACAGACATGCTCGGCTATCCCTCCCCCTTTCACCCAACCTTTGTCAAAACCTACGCCAATCTCGAAAAAACAATCCTCGAAGCCTTCCAAACCTACGCAGGCGAAGTCCGGAATCGAGAATTCCCCAATTCACAACAATCATGAACTATTGTATTCTCGGCGCAGGAGCCTGGGGCACTGCCATTGCCATTCATCTTGTTCGCAACGGACAAAGCACCACCCTCGTGCCCCGACGCTACGAACAAGCCCTGGAGTTGACCACCACCAGAGAGAACAAAACTTACCTACCTGGCTTCGAACTGCCCCTGGACCTGCAAATTGCCGCAGAAGCCAAGCCGGCCCTGCTGGAAGCCGAAGTCATTCTCCTGGCCTGCCCCATCGTCGGCCTCCCCCAAACGACCCAAACCCTGCTCGCAGGATTAGCCACTGCCAACCAGGCACACACCACACTCACACTCTGCAAGGGCTGGGAGCCTCACGACAACATTTCCCCAGTAGAATACATCCGCAAGCACCTCCCGGAAGGCCATCATACAGGTGCACTCTCCGGCCCCAACAATGCCCAGGAAATTGCCCAGGGCAAACCCGCCGCCATTCTCCTGGCCCACAAAAACAACCCCCACGCCGAACAGATTCAACAAACCCTCTCCAGCTCGACACTTCGCGTCTACACCTCGACCGATGTCCAGGGAGTCAGCCTGGCCGCAGCCCTGAAAAACATCTACGCCATCGGAGCCGGAATCTGTGCAGGCCTCGACCTCGGAGACAACGCCACGGCCGCCTATCTAACCAGAGCACTCCACGAAATGCAAAAACTCATCACCACCCTGGGCGGAGAGACCAAGACCCTTTACGGACTCTCCGGATTCGGGGATCTTGTCGCCACCAGCACAGGGAAATGGAGCCGCAACCGGACATTGGGAGTACAAATTGGTGAAGGACAAAAACCCGAACAACTCCTCAAAGGCAAAAGTACCGTCACCGAAGGATACAAAACCACCGAAACCTTTCACAACCTTTGCCAGCAAAAGGCAATTGACGCACCGATTCTTGAACAACTCTATAGCATCCTGCATCAGGAAAAACCACCGGCACAAGCTCTCCGCGACTTGATGACCCGGAACTTAACTACTGAACACAAATCATGAAAGTCGAAGTTCGACACTCAGAAATCCACGGAACAGGCCTCTTTGCCATAGACGACATTGAAGAAGATGAATTCCTCCTGGAATACACAGGCTACCACCTCGACGAAGAGCAACTCTGGCAGCAATTTCAGGAAACCTACGGGGATGATTATAAACCGGGCGACCTTCACGTCTGGGCCTTTGAAGTCAGGGATGGACTCTACATTGACGG
Organism: uncultured Opitutales bacterium; assembly: GCA_964432425.1. Taxonomy (GTDB): domain Bacteria; phylum Verrucomicrobiota; class Verrucomicrobiia; order Opitutales; family JABJCN01; genus JAYPDO01. The sequence continues at coordinate 6,886 of CAYSOI010000073.1, forward strand.
AGATCACCCCGACAACATCGCCAAATACGCCAACCACTCCTGCGACGAAAATTGCCACGCCGTCGTAGACGAAGACAAAATCTGGATTGCCGCCAGCCGCCCCATTGAAGCCGGCGAAGAAATCACCTTTGATTACCGCTTTCCCCTGCGTGACTTCCTCTATCACCCCTGTCGCTGTGGATCAGAGAACTGCTGCGGCTACATCGTAGCAAGGGAAGATCGCCCCAAACTCAAAAAAATTCTCAAAAAACAAGCTCCCCACAAGTACGCCTGAAAACCGGGCATACCTCTGAGCCAAAACTCGTGAAAATCCTCATCCTTACATCCAGTACAGGCGGAGGACACGACATGCGGGCCAAGTCCCTCCAGGCATGGGCCAACACACCGGCAGGCCAAGCCGCCAACATGGAAGTCGTGATTCACCAGACCCTGGAAAATACACACGACCTCTACCACTTTGGCGTCCACCTCTACAACTTCATCCAAAAACGACTCCCCCTCACTCACCACCTCTACTTTCATTACCTGGATCGAGTCCCACACTTCAAAACCCCAAGGATGATTTACGGACGCAAACGCTTCACCCGAATCCTGCAGCAACATCGGCCCGACATCGTACTCAGTACTCATCCTCACCTCAACCACGGCTTCTTTCAACTTGCCAAAGAAGCCACGGAAGACCGCCCGCCATTGACCGTCACCTACTGCGGAGAACTCCATGGCACCTACGGCTTCAGTCACCGCTGGGTCAACCCCAACGCCGACCATTTCATCGGAGCCGTGTTCGACACCTGCAAAGCTGCGAACGAACTCCACATGCCGAAAGAACGCAACCACAACCTCGGCTTCCTCCTCCGGCCCCACTTTTACGAAACCCCACTCACACAAGAACAACGCCATAACTACCTCCGCAACGAGCTCCACCTCGACCCGGAGACCTACACCATCATTCTCGGCACCGGAGCCAACGCCGCCAACAACCACCTCCCCCTCCTCAATGCCATTGGAGCCACCCCAATCAAAAACATCCAGATTGTCGTGCTCTGTGCCCACAACTCCCTACTCTTCCAAAGCGTGGAAGACTTTCGACACAGCCAGAATAAGAACAAAATCATCTCCCTCTCCTACTTGGAAAACCCCTCCCTGTTATTACAGAGTGCCGATGTCCTGCTCTGTCGCCCCGGCACCGGGCTCACCAGTGAAGCCATCCTCTCTGGCATCCCCATCCTGCACAACACCCTCGGCGGCACCATGCCCCAGGAAGCCATCACCCTCGCCTACTGCAAACAACATCAACTCTCCCATAAAATCTCCAAACCCTCCCAACTCCCGGAAATCATCCAAAACCATCTTCAATACCCGGAACAACTCCAGCAAACCCGACAAAACCTTCAAAAAGTACGCCCAACTCACACCCCCGCCGACATCATTCAACACCTTAAGGACTGGCACTTGCAACACACCCAACCGCAATGCTGACCGCCACTCTCTATCTCCAAGCCGTTCTCCCAACTTTGGATGAATTACTACAACATTCCAACGCGGCTCAAAAGATATTGGGCTCCAGAACCCTCACCATCCGGATTGTCGTTTCCAAACACAGCGCCGTCACCCTGCACTTTGAAAACAAACGCCTCATTCTACCACCTAAACCCCGCCAACCTCACATCGAATTCCACTTCCACTCCCCCAACCAACTCATCCAGCTCCTTCGCGACAATCGCCCCACATTTCCCCATCTCCATTTTCCACAAAAACCCTGCCCCCATCACCTCCACATTCTCCCCCGACTCCTTCAAACTCTCCAACACCAACTTCAACCCCCAACTGGCAAAGATTCCCTCTTCCTGAACCTCCGCCTCCTCCTAGCCATCGCCTACAGAGCCCTCCCCTATCTCGCTCAACAAGACTCCACTACCCAATCCATCCTCAAAAACACCCCAAAAGGCCTCCTCTCGGTCCAAGTTGCCAACACCGACATCGCGGCATGGGCAAACTGGGACGGCCAACACCTCACCTCTTCCACAACCTCCGCCCCACCAAAATCCCCCGACGCCCTCATCACCTTTCAAGACGCCCTCACCGCCTACCACACCTTCCACGAAACCCTCGACACCCACGCCGCCATCGGCCTTCACCAACTACAAATCCAAGGCCACCTCCCCCTCGCCGACCAATTCTCCCTCCTCCTCGAACGCCTCCCCCACTTCTTGCCACAATAACACTGCCCCATTTTTTGGTGTTCAACCCACACCATTCGTGGTTCCTTCGCCAAATCAATCATGCGTCATCCCAACTCCATGGAAACCTTCAAACGGGCTGCCAAAGTCATCCCCGGAGGCATTTACGGGCACACCAGCCCCGCCGCGACTCTACCCGAAGCCTTTCCCTACTACGCGGAGAGTGCACAAGGCTGCCGTTACAAGGATGTGGATGGGCACCAATACATAGATTTTCTTTGTGGATACGGAACCATCAGCCTCGGCTACAAACATCCCATAGTGGAAGAAGCCGTCGCAAAACAAAAAGAAAAAGGTACACTTTTTAATCACCCCACCGTACATCAGCCCGAACTGGCAGAGCTGTTTACCGAACTCGTCAACTTCGCTCAATGGGCCGTCTTTGGCAAAAACGGTTCCGACATGACCACCTGGGCCATCCAGGTGGCCCGGGAACACACCAAACGCAAAAAAATCCTTAAAGTGAAGGACGCCTACCACGGAGTCGACCCATGGTGCAACGCCAGCACCGGAGGCAAAATCCCGGAAGATACCGCCCACATTCATGAATTTGCCTGGAATGATCTGAACTCCCTCGAACATCTCCTTGCCAAGTACCGAGATGAAATCGCCGCCATCATTCTCACCCCTTACCATCACCCCACCTTTGGTGACCAGGAAATGCCAACTCCAGGCTTTCACCAAACCATAAGAAAACTCTGTGATGAACACGGCATTGTCCTCATCCTCGACGACATCCGGGCCGGCTTCCGCCTGACACTCCATGGCAGCCACACCCTCTTTGGTTTCGAGCCCGACCTCGCCTGCTACTGCAAAGCCATCGGCAACGGCTACACCCTCTCTGCAACCCTCGGCAAAGATCACCTTCGCATCCCCGCCACCAAAGTCTTCCTCACCGGTAGTTACTGGAATGATGCCACCGCCATGGCCGCCTCCATCGCCACACTTCAGGAAATGCAACGCATCCAGCTACCTGAACAACTCAAACAAATCGGCACACAATTCACCACCGGCATCCAGAAACTGGCCACCAAACACGGCCATTCAGTAACCATCTCCGGCCCCCCGGCACTCCCCTATCTTCGATTCACCCACGAACACAATTTCCTGCAGCTTCAAAAACTTTGCGGATTGGCTGCGCAAGAAGGCGTCATTCTTCACCCTCACCACAACTGGTTTCTATCCGGAGCTCACACACCCGAGGACATCGACCAAGCTCTGGCCGCCATTGATCGAGCCTTCAGCCAACTCTCCCCCAATCCGTGACTCCCCACACCCAAAAAACGCAACGGAACGACCTCCTGAGAAGCCTCTTCATGGGCCTGATTGAAGCTGGCTACAACTCCATTGTCCTCCTCGTTGCCATTCGCCACTTCGACGCCACCGACACCGCCAAATCCCTTCTCGCAGGAGGCACTGCCATCGGCTTTCTGCTGGCCCCGGCATTTCTGGTCACTCTTGGTAAGACGCCTCTTCGCACCAGTCACCTCTGTGCACTCTGTATGCTGGGAACAGCCACCGGAACAGCCATTGCCGCTCTGGCTCCCAACGCCCTATCCTATACCGCTGGTCTCCTGATCGCCCTGATCCTAGTAGCCCAAGTGCCCTCCCTCATGGTGCACATCTACACCCGCAATTACCACAAGAAAGAACGAGGCCGCCGACTTTCCGGCAACCTCATGATCTCCTCATCCATTGGAGCCTGTGTCTCCCTCCTCATCGGCCAACTCCTCGACCACAACCTCAGCTATTATCAGTATTGCCTTCTGGGCATGTCCATCGCCAGCATTTGTGCGGCCCTCATCCATCTGCGAATCCCCTCGGACCGGCTCCGTGAAGCCGACCAACCCTGTTTACGGCACGACCTCAAACTCGCCTTCAAAGACAAGTTCTTCGCTGCCATGCTCTTTGCCTGGATGCTCATGGGCGTCGGCAACCTCATCACCATCCCCCTCCGCGTCGAATACGTAGCCAATCCCCTCTACGGAATCAATGCCTCCAACACCATCGTCCTCCTCATCACCGTCATCATTCCCTCCATTACCCGAGTCCTCAGCACACCCGTCTGGGCCTACCTCTTCGATCACTTCAACCTCGCCCTGGTTCGCATCAGCATCAACCTCTGTTTCCTGGTCGGCCTCTTCCTCTACTTTCATAGCACCACCCTCCCCTTTCTCTTTCTTTCGGCAGCCCTCGTAGGCTGGGCTACCGGCGGCGGCACCATTGCCTGGACTCTCTGGGTAACAAAAGTCGCCCCCTCCGGCCGGGAATCCACCTACATGAGCGTCCACTCCTTCTTCACCGGAGTCCGCGGCGTCCCCGCCCCCTTCGTAGGCTACTGGATCCTCTCCCACCTCGGCCCCACCCAAGTCGCCTGGACCTCCACCACCTTCATCGCCGTCAGCTCCACCCTCTTCTGCTTCATGGTCTCCAACCACCGGTTGAAGCATAAATAATTTGAAGTTTTTCGACATTGATACTGTGTTAGAAGCGTCCTCTGAAGCCATGCCCCCAGTACCTTATCATTATAACCAATTTCCGCCTACCCAGCTGGATCTGCAAAAGTTGGTCCCCCTAATTGGACCTGCGACTTTGGCTCTGGGGGATTTCAAGGGAACACTGGATGGGATACCTGATCAACGTGTTCTACTGTCCCCACTCACTGCCCAAGAAGCAGTTCTTTCAAGTAAGATCGAGGGAACTCATGCAACCTTGGGCGAAGTATTGGAGTATGAAGCGGGTGGAGAGCCGACTGACTCCGAAGAACGGAGGAATGATATCCAGGAAATTTCTAACTATCGCCTTGCAATCCAGCATGCTGCCGACCGACTGGCAGAAATCCCCCTTTGTGGCAGATTGCTCAAGGAAGCCCACGGGATATTGATGCAGGGCGTGCGGGGGAAAAACAAATCCCCTGGCAATTACCGTTCGATCCAAAATGCAATTGGATCACCGGGCGGCACCATTGAAACAGCCAAATTCCTTCCCATTTCCCCCGAAAAACTGGAGGATGGGATGTCTTCGTGGGAAAGGTTCATGCACCAAGAAGGACAGGATCCACTCATCCAGCTTGCCATTGTACATGTGGAGTTTGAGGCGCTCCACCCGTTTCTTGATGGTAATGGCAGGTTGGGTCGGATGCTCATCCCCCTGTTCTTACGTGCCCGGGGCATGTTGGGTTACCCATCCTTTTATCTCAGTGAATTCCTGGAGGCCCACCGGGATGAATATTGCGAACGGCTCCGTGCCGTATCCCGGGATGGTGACTGGACTGGGTGGTGCGCTTTCTTCCTCAAGGCGATGAAGGTACAAGCCCAAGAAAACACCCGGAAAGCCCGGGCGATTATGGATCTTTACGAGAAACGTAAACAGTGGATGGTGGAGCAGACACGTTCCCAGTATGCAATCCACGCGCTGGACTTCTTTTTTCGCCAACCGATATTCAAAAGTACCCATTTCTGGAAAATGGGCAAAATCCCCGATCAGACAGCCCGTGCCATTTTACGCAAAGTCAGGGACAAACTCTTGGTTGAATTGCGCCCTTCTTCTGGCCGTAGCCCTGCAATCTATGCGTACCGTGAGCTCATGAACATCGCTGAAGGCAGGGAACTTTTTTAATGTTGTGCTCACTAACAACAAAGCCACTAGTTGTTAGTCAAATCGCATTTCACCAACAACTAGACCTTTTGTTGTTAACAGGCACAACACCAAAGCAAATCATTCATCATGCCCAAGAAACCACCTGCAAAGAAGC
>CAYSOI010000074.1:0-12783 GCA_964432425.1 uncultured Opitutales bacterium
TCTTGTGCGGAATGAAAGTTTGAATCCCTTTGGTGTACAGGGATCTATGATCAGTTCCGTCTTGTTCTACTTTGCCATTATCCTCTCTTTTGCCACAGGTCTGCATTATCTTGTCCTGGATGCCTTTAGCCAATCTTTTCGCCTCTTACCGATCGGCCGGCCGATATTGGCCATTAACAATTTCGATGGGTTTCTGGAAGAAACCAGTACTATCTTTCTACTTGGATTGCTTATCTCAGCTCCGTTTATCGCCTTGAGTCTGACAATTAACCTTGTGCTGGCTGTTCTCGGGAAGGCAGCTCCGAAGATCAATGTCTTCATGACGAGCTTTGCTGTACGAATTCTAGCGGGTGTATGGTTGTTTGTTGCTTCGATTACGCTGTTAAAAAGCTATATTCTGAAGTATATGTATAAAACTCCCGAAAACATGCTCTACTTTCTGGAGAATTAATTTCCCCCTTTTCACTGATGGCAGCTGGTAGCGACGATCAAGACAAGACAGAAGAACCGACAGCAAAGAAGATGTCGGATTCCTATGCTCAGGGACAATTTGCCAAGGCTCCTGAAATCAACGTGGCTTTTGTCCTGTTTGCTGCAGTGATCATGATCGCGGTGATGGCCCCGACCAAAGCTCGTGAAATGGGCCTTTTTACCAAAAGCATTTTGGGCAGGCTCCATGAAATTGAAGTTACAAGGGATGGCACGATGAGGACTTTGCTGACAATGGGGCAGTTCCTTATTAATTTTATTCTGCCTTTGGCCATCATTTCCTTTCTTGCCAGTTTAATCGCGGAGGGGATGCAAACCCGGTTCCGCCTGACTCTGAAAGCGTTCGGGTTTAAAGGAAACCGGGTGAACCCAATTAAGGGATTCAAGCGGGTATTTGGAAAAGATGCCTTGGTGCATTTCCTAGTAGATTTCATGAAGTTTGCAGCAGTGGCCGGGATTATTTTTCTGTCCCTGCTCGACATCATGAAGCATCCGATTTTTACCACAATGATTCCGCCAGGGCAGGTGGGGTTGTTCATTTTGCACCTTTTCTTGCTGATTCTGTTTCGCCTGTTTCTGATGATCACCTTCATTGCTATCATCAACTACCTGTATCAGCGGCATAGCAATCACCAGAAGATGAAAATGTCGAAGCAGGAGGTGAAGGAGGAGCAAAAATCTCAGGAAGTGGATCCGCACGTGAAAAATGCTCAGCGGGCTTTGGCTGGTAGATTGATGCGAAAGCAAATGCTCGAAGAGGTCCCAACTGCCGATGTCGTGGTTACCAACCCGACCCACTTTGCCGTCGCCCTGAAATATGAAAGGGGAAAAGATGCCGCTCCGGTTGTTTTGGCAAAAGGTTCCGGTGCCTTTGCTTTAAAAATTAAGAAAATCGCAGCAGAGCATGAAGTGCCGACCGTGGAAAATAAACCCATTGCCAGAATGCTTTTCAAGATTGCTCAAGTGGGGCAGCTCATCCCTGTGGAACTCTACCAGGTCGTGGCGGAAATTCTTGCTCACGTCTACAAAGCTCACAGCTATTATTTCTTCCGGCTAAGGTCTAGAAGACTGGCCGCTCGAACTGCTTCTGCGAAATAGGCACGGGATTTGCTCTGTGGCCGTCGATAGAAGATACGAAGATAGATGGCTAATATTTCCCTACCAAATTGGGGGGGCGGATTTCGCTCCCTTGCGAAGAACTCTGACCTAGCGTTCGTGATCGCGATATTTTTCGCGGTCATCCTACTGGTTCTTCCCATTCCGCCCATTGTACTGGACTTGTTCCTGTCGCTCAGCATCGGCATTTCCTTACTGGTTTTGCTTGTTGTTATTTATGTAAAGGATCCGACGGAATTCTCTGTGTTTCCCACGGTTCTTCTAGCGGTCACTCTCTTTCGATTGGGTCTCAACGTGGCCTCTACTCGTCTGATTCTATTACATGGCCATACTGGAACTCAGGCTGCGGGCTCTGTGATTGAGGCTTTTGGTGAATTTGTGGTCCGGGGAAACTATGTGGTCGGTGCGGTTATTTTCTTAATCCTGGTGATTATCAACTTTGTGGTCATTACAAAAGGTTCTGGTCGTATTGCGGAGGTGGCTGCACGTTTCACTCTGGACGCCATGCCTGGTAAACAGATGTCCATTGATGCAGAACTGAATGCTGGTATTATTACTGAACAGGATGCGCTGTCCCGTCGTGCTAAAATTCAGGAGCAAGCTGACTTTTATGGTGCAATGGACGGTGCCAGTAAGTTTGTTCGGGGTGATGCGGTCGCCGGTATCTTTATTACCATCATCAATGTGATTGGTGGTATTCTCATTGGTGTCTTCATGCAGGATATGCCACTGGATGCATGTTTCCGGAACTATACTCTGCTCTCCATCGGGGATGGTCTGGTCACGCAGATTCCGGCGATTATCGTCTCAGTTGCTGCAGGTTTGTTGGTCACTCGGGCAGCATCCGACACAGACTTGGGTTCCTATTTGAGCCGTCAGTTGACCTACTACCGCAAGCCGATCATGATTGCAGGATGTTTCCTGATCTTCTTTGGCTTGGTGGGAGGTATGCCCACGGGCCCATTCCTTACCTTGGGTCTTGCTTGCATTGGAGCAGCATACATTATGAAGATTCGCGGTATTGGTGACCACAGGAAACCTCGTGCTGGCCAACAAACACAAGCTCTGCCTGGTGCCGTAGAAGGTGAAGCTCAGGCGGGAGCAGCCAGTCAGGATGGGCAGGCAATGCCCGCTCCGGTCTCATCTGCCCAAACTGCCCAGCAAAATATTGAAAAAGCCATCCATGTGGATACTTTCTCCATTGAGATTGGCTATGGTTTGCTTTCTCTCGCCGATAAGAAGCAGGGAGGCGATCTGATTGATCGTATCACAGGGTCACGTACAAACTTTGCCAAGGAAATGGGATTGGTTCTGCCTACCATCAATGTGCGTGATAGCATTGACCTTGAGGCAAATTCCTATCGATTCCTTCTTCGGAATCGTGAAGTCGCCAGTGGTTCGCTTCAACCCAACCAATTCCTCGCCATGAATGTCATGGGTAGCTCTGCGACCTTGAAGGGCACACCGACTGTGGAGCCTGTCTACGGTATTGATGCAGTGTGGATTTTGGAAAATGAGAAGCAGTCTGCGGAGTTGAATGGTTACACCGTGGTCGATGCACCATCCGTACTGGTGACCCACCTGGCGGATGTCCTGAAAGAAATTTCTCACCTTATCCTTGATCGTGAAGGTACTCAAAAGCTGATTGATTTCGTGAAGGATAGGCACCCCGTCTTGATTGAAGAACTTCTGCCAGATCTTGTCTCAATTGGATTGATTCAGCGTGTATTGCAAAATCTCCTCAAGGAACAAATCGCGATCAGAAATCTTCCGTTGATTCTTGAAACCATTGCTGATTTTGCTCCGCTTACCAAAAATCCGGACGATCTTGCTGAACAGGTCCGTCAGCGTCTCTCGATGTACTTTGTCCCGGAATACGTTGCCGATCCAGAGTCGGAACCGAACTTAATCCAGTGCCTCTCTTTGGACCCGCACTTGGAAAACTCCCTCGTTTCCAGAGTCAAACGTACTCAGCACGATATTGGGCTGATCATGGACCCAGGACTAACAGAATCATTGCTTCAGGAACTCACTCCTAAGATCAATAATATGATCGAATCTGGATTGACTCCGATTGTTGTCACCACGATCGAATTGCGTCTTGCACTGCGCCGTTTCCTGGAGCCATCATTCCCAAGACTGGTCTTGCTTTCTTATCAGGAAATGCCAACGCAAATGCAATTGCGACCCTTTGACACTATCGCAGTGCCTACGGAAGTGTTATCCTCACTTCCGCAAGCACAAGCCACTGCACCTGAGCCCGTTAACGCATGATCAGTGATTCCACAAAACAACACTGAAACTGATACCAAAATTTCATAAATTATGCCTACAAAGGTTCCTGAAAAACCAAAAACTGAATCAGCCGCGGAAAAGCGTTACAGGTTGGTCGTAAAATCTCCTGAAGAAGGTCTCAAAATCATTCGGGATAAATTTGGAGACAAAGCTGAAGTTGTGTCCGTCAAGCAAGTTGACGGGCAGGGCCTGGCCAAGTTTCTATCCTCCCCAAAGTTGGAAATCACATTGAAGGTCAATGCCGAGGATACCAACACTCAGAAAACTCTGAAGGAAGCTAGTAAGCAAGGGGTCCCGATTGAAGAACACAAACCCAGGGCAAAGATACCTTCTCCTTCGCCAAAAGGGGAATCCCTTAATATTGAAATCCCGTCAGAGGACCCTGTACCAGAATACTCAGCGGCAGGCAGTTCTGCTAAAAGTTCCAGCCCTGGAGATTCTGGAGCAACGTCCGGGGCTTTGGATGCCTCGGTTTACGGATTATTGCGAAGGTCTGGATTTGATGAGGGATTGCTGGCCGCCCTTATTGATTCACCTGAGCTGAAGGGATTGGAAGCCTTGCCTCTATCCCATGCACTTGCTGAAATCTCTCATTGGTTGAAAACTAGGTACGATGCATTACGCCCAAGAGCCACGACCTCCAGGGTCGCTTTCTTTGGTACCCCTGGATCGGGAAAAACCACCTCACTTTGCAAGATTCTGGCCCACAGTGCCTTTTTCGAAAACCGTTCTGTCCAAGTATTTAAATTAGATCAGGATATCCCCAACCCAGATGATGCGCTGAGAATCTTTTGTGAATCTCTGGGAATTGACTTGTATCGCGACCAAGCTGCCCTTTCTCAATTGAGTCAGGATGACTTGCTGTATGTCGACACCCCCGGAATTGCCTTAAAAGATACCTCTGCATGGAATGCTCTCTCCAAGCAACTGGATCGGGTAGAGATTACCACACGGGTTCTCGTATTAAATGCCGCCTATGATACACAGATCCTCAAATCAACCCTTGAGGCAGCGACCGTCTGTCGCCCAACGCACTTGATTTTTACCCATTTTGATGAGCTTCACAACAGTACGAAGCTTTGGCCATTTGTATTCAGCCAGGAGGTGTCTACCCTTATGCTGGCGCACGGTCAAAACATTACCAGTGATTACACTCGTGACAACCTGTGCCAGTTCATGTTGGCCAGTTCCTTCCCCTCTCAAGTTTTACAACCTGCATAAATTACAACCATGCAACAAAAGAAGTTTTCAGAATATCTCGCACAATTAGCCGGACTATTAGGATTCTCTGCAGTCTTTTTTCCGGGTATGATCACAGGAGCCAGTCTCTTATTCGTATTCCTTCAAGCTTTGCTTGTAAGTCTGCTTTTTGGTCTGGTTGCCTGGATGGGGGCCCAGTCCTTTCTGAAATGGAAGGCAGAGCAAATGAAACCCATTCTTGAGGAAATAGAAGTCCCCCAACCTCCGATTGCCCCTGTTTCCCCCAATACCCGCAGGTCAGGCAAATACAAATCCGTGAACATCAAAGGATAAGCGTTAACCCCATTTCCTTCCCCACTTTTTATGGCAAGCACATTGATATCCAAACAAGCTGCGACTTCGATGCCTCGTAGTAGAGTGCCGGGTAAAGATCCTTACCAGAAGGACCTTACTGAACTCGTGAACCAGTATCTGCCGCTGGTGAAGTCTCAGGTGTCAAAATTTCGCACATCTTTTCCTGAGACTACCAGTACAGAGGACCTCTACAGTCTTGCCATCAAGGGCCTCATTACGGCAATCAATCATTATGACCCGTCAAAAAATGCGACCTTGGGTGCCTATGCCAGCCTTAGAATTCGGGGAACTCTTCTGGATGAACTCCGAAAAATCGACCCCATGTCGAGGGCCAGCCGAGCCAAAGCCAAGCAGCTCAGGCAAACGATCGAAGAGTTGGAAATTCGCAATGGAAGGCCTCCGGAACCGGACGAAGTTCGCAAAGAATTGAAACTTTCTGCCTCAGAATACACAAAACTTCTTGAAGATGTTCAGCCAATTACCATCTTCTCGCTCCAAGGTGCAGGCAACCCAACATCAGATTCCGATCAGGCAACTGGTCTTGAAGAAGTCATTTCAGACGCGACAGAGCAAGACTCCAGAGATATATGTGAAAACCATGAACTCATTGATTTGCTGCGGGAAAGAATTGCCCGTCTTCCCGAGGATGCCAGGAAGATTTTGACCATGTATTATTATGAAGACATGCGACTTAAAGAAATTGCTCAAATCTTCAATCGATCAGAAGGACGGATCTCTCAGATATTGACGCACACCGTTCTAACTCTACAAACCTACTTTCAATCAATTTCCGTAAACCCATAAAATTTAGCTAGAAAATGGCAGCATTACTCTTCATCGGTGGTTTGGCCCTTGCATTTGGTTCCGCGATTGGCGGATTCGTTCTGGGGCATGGTAACCCAATGGATTTGGTTCACCCTGCGGAAATGGTCATCATTTTTGGTATCGCGGCATCGATTACTCTTGTATCGAGCCCTTTCCCAGTACTGATGAGGATGATTTCTGATGTTGTGGAGGCGATCAAAGGAGTCGATACCTCCAAGGACAGGTATTGTGACCTTCTCAAACTCCTCTATGAAATCCTTCAGGTTGGACGCCGTAAGGGTTACATTGCCATGGATGAGCACATTTCTGATCCCAAGAGTAGCTCCATTTTTGGAAAATATAATACATTTCTCGCCGATCAGGCGGCCGTAGACTTTCTGTGTGCTGCGCTTCGCCCTCTGGTGGACGGTAAAGTTAAGCCAGACCAGATTGATTCGATCCTCTCGACCGAGCTTTCCACAAAGAAAAATGAAGCCTCTAATTCTGTTGCAACACTATTGATGCTTCAGGACTCCATGCCAGGGGTTGGGATTGTGGCGGCCCTCATGGGGGTTATCAATGCTCTGGGTAAAATGGACGACCCTGAGGCGTTGGTTTACACGGTGGCGGCGGCACTCAGTGGAACTTTCCTGGGTATTTGGTCCGCTTACTCCATCTTCGGGCCGACTGGTGTTTTGATTAAACACAACAACGCCAGCAAATTCATGTATTTTGAGGTGATTCGGGTTTCCATTGCAGGCTTTGCAAAAGGGCTTGCTCCAGCGATGGCAGTTGACGTGGCAAGACGTGCTCTCACGGACAAAACACAGCCTACCGGTGAGGAACTTGAGGAACTCATCAAGAGTATCAAAGCCAACTAAGCTGGAAATTTTCCTCTTTGCCCCTTAAGTTTGTAGCATAAAAGTTTTGTCATGAAAAAAGTATCCAAAATGATCAAACTCTTTGCTGGTGCTTGGAAAGTCGCTTACGGAGACTTTATTACTTCACTGATGGCCCTGTTTCTTGTGTTGTGGGTGCTTTCGATGCAGGTGGAGCAAACCTTTGCCACTACAGATTATTTCCAAAGCGCTTATTTATTTGGCTACACACCTGCGGATCCGGTCATTCAGCCGGAAACCCGAGTCGGCAGTATCATCAATCAAGTCATCGGATACGAGGAGAGTGTACTTCCCAATGAGGAGGAATCCCGCGACACCATTCAATATCGTGTGCTGGAACAGATGGCGATGGAGTTCTACAAACTATTGAATCTTGAAGAACCTGACCCCATGGAGAGGGTCAAGATTAAGATCGAACAAGACAGCCTTCGTATCACGCTTTTCGACAATGATCGCTACCCAATTTTTACCAACCAAACCGGCGTCTTCACGGATTGGGGGCTCACTGTGATGAAGCACATGGCTTGGCTTCTCGACCGTCATGACATGCGTGTTCGTATTGACGCCCACACCTTTCTTAATTCAGACCAAGGCAACGAGTTTGATATTACAAATGCACAAACAGGCAGCACTCGTGATAAGCTTGTCAGGTATGGGCTTACTCCGGCCAAAGTAGAACAATTGACCAGCTTCGGTGCCTCAACGCCTGATAAAATAGACAATCCAGAGCATCGGAGAAATCAACGTCTCGAAATCAGTATCGTCTTTGACAAGGATACTGAGCTACGTACACACGAACTTGACTAAGTCATGGAAAGCCTCCTTGAAGATATGCCTGCAAAGAAATCCCCGGAAGGGTTTCTTCCTTTTATCGAAAAACCTGCTGAAATTCAGGAACCTGAAGAAGAGGAGGCGCCACCGCCTACAATTGTAGAAGCTCCGGATACTCCTGCTGCTGAAGAGTCCGAGTTGGATCAGTCGATGGAGGGAACTCCTCAGGAAGAAGATACGGTTGAGGAAACTCCAGGCACCATTCCTGTAGAATCTCCTGCTGATGCTTCGGCTAAAGACCACGTACAGGAGGAAGAGATTTCTGAAGAAGACCAAACCAGTGAAGTGGTCTTTGAACAAGTGGAAGGCCCTAAAGTCGAGGTAGTCTCTGTGAAGGATGAAGTTCAGAAAATTATCGTTCACCTAGCACCTGACAAGATTCTTGAAATCGACTGCGAATACTAATTCGCGGATTTGCAAAGCGGACCTTGGTGTTCGTAAATGATCTATTACTTGGGCATAGCCATGTCATCGGGCGGCCTAAGGTTCTTTTCGGATAAATTCCAGAAATCTCATGCCATCACTGGGCCCTGAAGGTATACTGGCTGGGGCAGTATGGTAGCTGGGAATCGCTGAGGTCAAAAAAATCCTCAAGTTTGCATAAAAGAAAATGGCCAATAATCCTCTCAAGGGAAGACTGAGCCCGTGATTCATCAGACCCCATAAGAATAAGGCGGACAGAACTGCTGAAACCATTGGTCCCCCTAAAGTGATCAGTGCTAGTTTCATGTTACTGAGACTTTGGTTGGAGAATTCACAAAATCCCTGAAAGCTAGAGGAGAAAACCAGGACGATTACCATCCTCCCAAGCCTGAATTCTTTTCCCTTTCCACTTCCTGAATGGATGCGGACTTCTCCTTTTCCCAGAATTAGGGCTAGTGTCCCATGTCCCAATTCATGGAGAAGGCTGCAAATCGGGTATACTACCCGCAAGCCGAGGTTGAAAATGAGAAAATATAGCAGAAATGCTACCGGGTGGAACTCCATGCTTTTACTTCATGAAAGCCGTCCTGAATGTCCACTCTGAAAAATTTCACTTTCGATTAAGAATATAGGGATTTGGCATGTGGAAAAATTTTCCCCTTAAAGTTTTTTCCCTTTGGTAGTGCGGGATTGTGAAATATTTTCAAGATTGGCATCCGCTTTGCTTGGTGGGTTGCATCGTGAATATTTCAGTTTATCAAAACGCAAGTGCCTTACGCTCCGTTGAGCAATGGCAGGACATTACAGCTCACAATCTTGCCACCAGTTCTGTGGCTGGCTATAAGAAGACGGATGCGTCCTTTGAGTCTGTAAAGATTGGGCACCTCCCCAAGGAGACCCTCAGTGAGTTTGAGCGTGGCCTTCGTGCCCAATATCCCTTGCTGGACGGACAATTTACTTTTCGCCAAGGTGAGCTTCGCCAGACTTCAAATCCTTATGACGTTGCCATTGAAGGCGAAGGTTTCTTCGAACTGGATGATGGTAATGGCAATATGATCTACAGCCGTGATGGCCATTTCCGTTTGAATGCAGATTCTGTGCTGGTTAGTAGTACCGGGAAAGAAGTGCAGGGGGAGAATGGCCGCATCCAGGTGTTGCCGTCAATGGGGGATCTCATTATTAATAAGAAGGGAGAGGTTACTCAAGAACGTGCTCCCAATACCATCGTGGCTCGACTTCGGGTTGTGAATTTTTCAGAGCCACAAAAATTGGGCCGGATGCCAGGTGGTTTTCGTTCCGCTGGGCAGACGCCAGAACAAATAGCAGAGCCTGCCGTGCTTCAGAACTTTGTTGAAAACAGCAATGTGAATCCAATTCAGGAAATGGTGAACATGATTTCCCTCTCTAGGATTCATGAAGCAAATCACAAAATGATCCAGCAATATGATCAGATCTTCGGAAAGGCAATTAGCTCACTTGGAGAAGGCTGATTGATCTCTCTATCAATTCTTAACCCTTTAATCTACAAAACATACATATCCCATGAATCTAGCTCTATACTCAGGTGCAACAGGCATGGAGGCACAACAACTCAGCCTCAATGTCATTTCCAATAATATCGCCAACGTAAACACCGCTGGCTACAAGCAAAACAAAATTGAATTTCAGGATCTTCTCTATCAAAACCCAAGACCTGTTGGGGGAGAAACCGGAGCCGGAAATATTGTTCCTGTTGGAATTGAATTAGGTAATGGTACCAAAGTGGTTTCCACTGGAAAAGTTTTCAGTCAGGGTAATCTAAAGAATACAGAGAACGAATTCGACTTCGCAATTGATGGAGTGGGCTTCTTCGAAATTGAACGGGCTGATGGCACTTCTGCTTACACCCGTGATGGTGCTTTCAAGCGTGGCCCCAATGGTCAAGTCACGACAAGTGATGGTCTTCCTATTCTCAATGGCCCGAATAATATCCCCGCAGATGGTATTGGCGTTTTCGTTGACCCATCCGGAACCGTGAATGTTCAGCTTGGTGACGGTACAATTCAGCAAGCTGGTCAGTTCCAGACCGTTCGCTTTAATAATCCCGCCGGCCTCAAGAGCCTGGGTGGAAACCTTTATATCGAAACACCTGCCAGTGGACCCCCGGAAGCAGGTCAACCCAATGAGAATGGTTTCGGAAGCATCAAGCAAGGCTACCTCGAAATGTCCAATGTCAATGTCGTGGAAGAAATGGTCAACATGATCGTGGCTCAACGTGCATATGAAATTAATGCTAAGTCGATCCAAACTTCTGACGAAATGATGGGTCGGGTTAATCAGTTGAAACGATAAGCCAAGGCCTGAATGCCCAACTCCAACTGGAACTGATGATGAAACATTTCCTTACTACCTTCAGCCTGCTCAGCATATTCCTTTTCTGCATGTCGTCCTACGCCGGGCTGGAATTGTTGCTGCAACCTATCCCAACGGCTGAAACGGTAAGGAAGCCCCAGCCTGTAAGAACTGTCATTGCTCCAACCGCAAGAGTTAACCAACCTCTTGCCAAGGAAGATGCCGCTGATTTGGCTCAGGCAGAAACCAACTTGCTTACCATTGATAAACTGATTCCTGAGTTGACCAATGGTATTCAACAGAGACATCAGTTGCAGGGAGACTTCAGGTTGACACCCAGAGAACGCTGGAATCCTTTCTATGTTCCTGGGGGGGATTGGAGAGTCGAGGTTGTCGAAACGATCCCTTCAAAACTTGGCTCAATTACACTGGTGCAGTTCAAAGTCTATGTGAATGAGAAGCTGATTGGAGTCTGGAAGCAGTCCTTCAAGTGTCAGTTATTTCAGGACATTCTGGTATGTGATGAAAACCTTGCCCGGGGTACGCCTATCTCCCAAGCCGACTTCAGTGTTAAGAATGTAGATGTTCTTCAACTTCGGCAGCGTCCCGTGTTGGTTGGTCAGTTAAGAGGCCGTCATCAACTTCGCCAGTATCTTAATCCCGGAGTGCCTCTTTCCTGGCGTCACATTACGACCATTCCTCTGGTTCGCAGAGGAGACATTGTGGACGTGATTGCTACTGAAGGAGCACTCATGATCTCTCTGAAAGCCAAAGCGATCGAAGATGGTGCGGATGGCGACTTGATTCGTGTATCCAATCTTTCAACCAACAAAAAGTTCCAGGCACAAGTGATCGACGACAAGAAGGTCCGTGTCCTGTTTTAATCCAAATTTCTTAAAACCTAACCGGAATCGGCAGAATGAAACAGAAACTCCTACTTCCCCTACTTATCGCTGGAACACTTCCTGTGGTTCCCGCCTCTGCAAAATCACTTTGGGCCAACACCATGCCTGCACGGTCTGCTTATTCTGACCGCCTTGCCCGTTTCCCCGGAGACATTCTTACCGTCTTTATCGATGAAACTACCAGTCTTACCGGAACACAAAGACGGAGCAGCGAAAGATCCTCTGACATCGCCGCAGAGGTGAAGCAGTTTCTTTTCAGTCCGATTGCCAGTAAATTTGGTACAAAAAAAGGAGAGCTTCCTGCGACGGACATTTCTGCTGGAGCATCCTCTGAAGGTGGCGGAACGGTGACCAACCGCCAGACCCTCCGTAGCCAGGCTTCGGTCGTTGTCGTGGATACGCTGCCTAATGGAAACCTTGTCGTTGAAGGCACCCGAACCGTTGCATTCTCCGGTCAACAGTACTTTGGGAAACTACGCGGCCTTGTACGTCCGTTCGATATTGATCGCAACAATGCAATCCCCTCCAGTGCCATTGCGGATGCTCACATCGAGTATGTCTCACAGGGCACTCTTACCAATGCTGCCAAGCAAGGCTGGCTCTCTCGCACTCTCAATAAATTCAACCCTTTTTGAGCTCACTACCTTTCTCATTGATCAACATTCTACTCGGAGCACCTGACGTGAAAAAATTATCACTATATAGCACCGCACTGGCATTTCTTCTCCTTTTGGCCCAAATTGGCCATGCTGCCAGAATCAAAGACCTGACCAACGTAAAGGGAGAGCGGGACAATCAATTGCATGGCATTGGCCTGGTGGTGGGCTTGGCTGGAACCGGGGATGGTCAGATTGAGCAAACCGAGCGTTCCGTAATCAACTTCCTGAAGAAAGAATTTGATTTGGAAATTATCCGTTCGAACAGATCTCGAAATGTTGCTGCGGTATTTGTTACTGCTGATATAGGACCTTATGCCAAAGAAGGCAGTCGTATTGATGTGATGGTATCCTCCGCTGGTGATGCCGCTTCTCTTCAGGGAGGAACTTTGCTGCAAACCCGCCTTTTTGGTGCTGACAAGCAAATGTATGCTGTGGCTCAAGGGCCGATTGCTGTTGGTGGCTTTCTTGGAGGAAATG
>CAYSOI010000075.1:0-12773 GCA_964432425.1 uncultured Opitutales bacterium
CCAAGTCGATAACTTGCCGAAGTCGATTTTCACTGGCTTGCAGGTCGTTGTCCCGCCGTTGCACTTTTTCCAGCATGAGGTTGAATGCGTCTGTCAATTGGCCCAGTTCATCCTCGGTCCATTTTGTGGCCCGCAGTGAGAAATCTTTTTCCAGGGAGACCCGGTTCGCAGTTTTCACGAGATCTTTGACAGGAGTGACAAAGCCCGATTGCAGCCAGGTAGAGGAGGCCATCGTGACACCCAATGATACGATCAGAATCGCAATCAGGATCAGTATATAGCGCTGCCTTCGATCTGCGATAAACTGTGAAGAATTGCTGAGGTAAATCAAACCTACCGATGCATCATTGATCAGAACAGGTTCATAGACTTCGGTCTCTCCGGTATTCAATGTATGGATGACCCGTTTATCAATCGTGTCTTCCGGGTAGAGTATGTCTGCCCCTTGTTGACTGTATGCGGAAAGCACGGAACCATCCTGCTGAAAAATTGCAGCATTTTGGATGTGCTTACTTTGGCTGAGAGCCTGAATAAAACTATCTGCAGCTTTCCTTGCGGTTGTCGGGTCTTCCAGAGTTAGCAGATCCTTCGCGGTGACATTCATCATGTCGGTCTTGGTGAGAAGGTCGGCTTTGAGGTCTGCACCCAGAGACCGGATGTCATAAAGCATTAAACCAACACCGCTGAGCAATAAGGCAAATCCTGTAGTCAGGAAAGTGTACAGGATCATGCGTACCCGGAGGCTTTTACCTTTCATGTGGTAGATCTATTAGGAATTAGCTGATAATAGTTTTGTCCGATAACGGATGAAACGACTGATAGTGGCAACAATCCGCCCTCCCTTATCCAATGTCAAGAATGTGTGTTGTCTTCCATGTCCTGTTTTTTTCTCGAATTCCCATTAAATTTTGAACTAAGAAGAAAAAGTGAAGATCCACAAGGGTTTCATTTCCAATTCAAACATACACCTGACCAATATCACCCAAATCACCATGCTACATCGGATTCCACTTCTTGCTGGCTTATGCTTAAGCACCTTCCTTTCTGCCGAAAATTGGCCCAATTGGAGAGGCCCCAATTATGACGGCTCGACCTCATCCAAGAGTGTTCCTGTAAAATTTGATCAATCCACAAACGTCAAATGGAGTTCCAAACTTCCCGGACCTTCTGCGGCGACTCCCATCATTTGGGAAGACCAGGTTTTTCTGAGTTCTGTCAATGCCTCTGATGGTGCACTTCTGGCCATCTCCCTGGATCGCAACACTGGAAAAGTTCTCTGGAAAGACACTGCAGGCAGTGGTTATCAGCCAAATGGCGATGGTCAATCCTGGCGCCTCGACAGTCGTTCGACCTATTCCGCACCCTCTCCGGTTACTGACGGCAAACGGGTCATCTTCTTTTATGGAAATGGTGATCTCGTTGCTTATTCACTGGATGGAAAGAAAAAGTGGTCACGTAACATTCAGAAAGATTATGGAGACTTCACCTTTCAGTGGACCTTTTCCTCCAGTCCCACTCTATATGAAAACGGGCTCTATCTTCAAATTCTTCAACGGGATGAACAGGTACATGGCCGTGGGAAACCCAATGCAGAATCTTTTCTCCTGAACATCAATCCGGATGACGGCAAAACGGTTTGGAAACACATCCGCCCATCCAAAGCCAACAAAGAATCGCTTGAATCCTTTGCTACTCCAATTCCATTTGAAGGAGCGGGACGGAAAGAGCTGGTCATTGTGGGCGGTGATGTTCTGACCGGGCACGATCCGGCCACCGGAAAAGAACTCTGGCGTTGGGGAACCTGGAATCAAGGGCACCGTGAACAATGGTGGCGTCTGGTTCCGTCTCCTGTAATTGGTGATGGCGTCATCCTTGCCTGTGCTCCTAAGAAAGCTCCGGTTTATGCAGCCAAAATTGGCCTCAAAGGGACGCATTCCGGAGAAAATGGCCAAGTTTGGAACAGCGGAAAAAACAGTGTTTTGACTTCTGATGTACCGACACCACTCTATTATAAAGGGCACTTCTACATCCTCAGCGACCTTCGTAAGGCGATCTCCAAAGTAGAGCCAGAATCAGGTAAAATTCTTTGGACGACGCCAATGCCCGGTAAATATAAATGGCGTGCTTCCCCCACCGCCGCGGATAACAAGATTTTTACCATGAATCACAATGGTGAAGTGGTGGTTATTGATTCCGGAAGCGGGGAAATTGTACACCAGGTCAAAATGGGATCGACCTATGATGATAACGTACGTTCCTCAATTGCCATTGCTGATGGACAATTGTTTATCCGGACCAACGAAAAGCTATTTTGTGTGCAGTAAGCCCGCATTGCACAAACCGCATTTTCAACAAAAAAGGGAGACCGGTAATGGTCTCCCTTTTTTTGTGTAATTAAACCAATAACATTAAAAAAAGAAAATTTGAAGCGGATCTCCTAATCAAAGATTACATGGGGTGTCATCTCCGAAGGGCTTCTCCAATCTATTCCGTATTTTTCATTCAGAACCTGCTTCTTGTAGATCCAGAAGAGGTGACAAAGGCCGCTTTGAAGGATATTTGGGGGTAATCCATCTTTTGCAAGTGCTCCTTCTATGTCGTGATTTAGTTGTTTTTCGATTTTCTTATATCTAGCCGTACTTTCTACCGGGTCTGTTTCACACATTGTCTCATTGTCGTTGGGGTTGTTTATTGGGGTGGGTGAACAAAGGCATGTCTCAATTACCTTCGTTCGATTGGTAAATGACACAGTGCTTTGTGAAGATGTTCAAAAAAAATTATAAATTTTCTGAAAATTTGACTGAATAACTTTTTTCTGGTGTCGTGGACATAAGCTCGCAGCATCCGCAATCACATCCCTATGAGCATACAAATTCCCTCCCTTAAAGTTCAGAATATTGAGTTTCATGTGTTGAACATGCACACTCGTTTTCCCTTCCAGTATGGAATAGCCAGTTTAACGGCGATCCCGCATTTATTTCTAAAGGCCACTGTACATCTGGAGGGAGTGGGCACGGTGGTTGGCATTACTTCCGAAGGGCTTCCGCCAAAGTGGTTTACCAAGGACCCGGCGACTCGGTTTGAGGAAGATCTCTCTCTCTTCTTTGAAGTCATTCAGTATGCCGCAGATACCGCAACGAACTCCACCTCAGGAAGTTTTCTCGAACTCTGGAAGAAGCTTTATGATCACCAGAATTCGCACAACTGGAGTCCCGGCGTAGCTCCCTTGCTGGCAAATCTGGGAGTGGCCTTGGTGGAAAGAGCCGTCATGGATGCCTTGTGTCGGGGTTTGCAAACCAATCTGCACAGTGTGCTCCGGGACAATCGGGTCGGTATTGATTTTGAAGAAGTGCGGTCGGAGCTGACCGGTATGCAGATGCAGGACATTATTAGCGAAGTTCCCAGGAGTTCGGTCCATGTCAGGCATACGGTTGGATTGGGAGATCCGCTCACCGTGGAGGATGTTCCAGATGGGGAGGAGTTGCAGGATGGCTTACCCTACACCTTGGAAGAGAACATTCTTCAGTATGGGTTAACCTACTTCAAAATCAAAGTTCGTGGGGATTTGGAGGCAGACTTGGAGCGGGTTCGGAAGATTGTCGGGGTGTTGAAATCCACTTCCGTTATGCAACCACAGTTTACTCTGGATGGAAATGAGCAGTTCCAATCACTGGAAGGTTTTCAGGAGTTTTATGAAGCTTGCTGCCAGGATAAGGATGTCAGGCAATTTTTTGATGAGGGATTGCTCTTCATTGAGCAACCGCTTCACCGAAGTGTGGCATTGGAAAAGGATCTCACCACCTGGAAAGAACGTCCGCCCATTGTTCTGGATGAATCGGATGGAGATCTCAGCAGTTTGCCCACGGCATTGGAACTGGGATACCAGGGTTGCAGTCACAAAAACTGCAAGGGACTGGTCAAGAGCCTGGCCAATGCCGCTTTGTTAAAGAAACACAAACAGGAGGACCCTGCAGGCACCTACCTCCTCAGTGGAGAAGATTTGGCCAATGTCGGCCCCATTGCCCTGAATCAGGATTTGGCCATGGTTGCTTCACTCGGCGTTACGCATGTGGAACGTAACGGACATCATTACTTTCAGGGGCTCTCCATGTTTCCGGAAGATCTTTGGCCAAAAATCAGCGAACCAGGGCTCTATCATGCATACCCACAAGGTGGTTTCCCGACCATGGACATTCAACAGGGATGCCTCAACCTGAAGCATCTTGTCGAAGCTCCCTTCGGGGCTACAACCTTGCTGGATACCAGCCGATTTACAAAGTTGGCTGATTGGTCCGCAGGTTCCCTGGGCTAAGCAAGGGGGGCAGTTATTTGCTTAGGATCCAGATGTTCCTGTAGCTGACGGGATTGCCGTGGCCTTGAAGATGGATCTGTGATTTGGGTTTTTCAGGACGCCGACCACCCGCTCCTGTACCTTTCGGCAATTCGATGTCATCGTGGATTTTGACACCATTGTGAATGGTCGTGATTCGGGCATTTTTCACTTTCTCTTTTCCTTCAAACCTTGGAGCGGTGAAATGGATGTCATAGGTCTGCCAAGCGAGGGGAGGAAAACACATATTTAAGTCGGGCTCACGAGTCCGGTACAGGGCTCCACAGAAGTTAAACTCTGCCTTGATGCCAAATGAATCCAGTACTTGGGTCTCATAATTGTTGAAAATGTAGACACCACTGTTGCCACGATCCTGACTGCCTGGAGGGGTACCGGGTTTGTAGGGCGTGCGAAATTCCAGGTGCAGATGAAAGTCCTGAAAACTGTCTTTGCTGATTTGTCCTTCGGCAAGATAGGCACCTCGGGTTTTGCCCGGATTAAAGCCATTGATCCCGGACTTTGCATGGTAAAGATAATCTGCGCCTTTGGGAGCTGCCTGGCCCAGAGTAGGGGACTTGCGGGTGATTTTCTTATAGCAAAAACCCTCGCCTTTCGCCTCCGAACCCTTGATGACGAGAGACTGTCCATCCGGCCCTTTGAGTTCGACTTGATCACCATTTCGCTTCCCTTTGTAGGTCACAAATTTCGTCGACTTGGCTCCAGCACCTGGAAGCCCACCTTCATATACGGCGGCCTGGAAATTACCACCACTGAGGGCCACAACCTGAACGCCATGGGAGGATTTCCCATCTTTCGAAGCATATTCTCCCTGGATCAGGAAATCTGCGTCCTCTTTGGCTGCCGTTTCCGGATCAGTCCAGGCTTTGCCCTTTGCACAAGCCTGATGGCAGAATGCAAAGAAAATCAAAATTGAAAGGGAAGTGAATTGGGTTGAGGATTTCATAAATTGGGAAAGCTTATGTAGCGTTTGGTTGGAAAGATCAAGTTGGGGATGAAATCATTCTTTTCGGAGATCAAAACAAGCAATTCGGTCTGCTTTTCTGACGTAGAGCAAACCATCGGAAATGGCGGGACTCGGGCAACGCATGGCCCGGATCTTGGTACTGGCAAGTTCGGTATACTCTTCGGCATCGGCATCCAGAATGGTCAGTTGGGTGCCGTTGTTTTGGAGGACCAACACTTTGCCGTCGGCCAGAATGGGGGACGAGATCTCTGATTTTGCAGGTTGATTCCACAGGATGTCGCCAGTCTTGAGGTCGGCACAAAGGTGGCGATTGGCACCAAGAAGATAAACTTTGTTCTTGTAAACGAGGGGGCTGGAGGAGTAGCGGCGTGAGGTGTAAAGATGCTCCCAGATTTTCTCAAGACCATCCTCGGTGATGCGATGGACGACCAGTCCAGAGTCACTTCGTTTATTCTGAATGGCAAGGATGTCTCCATCAATGGCAGCTGTCGCTTCACCTCCTCCACTTACTACCCAGCGGATCTCTCCATCGTTGCCATTGATACCAAAAAACTCTCCTGAACCCTGACAGGCGATGGTCAGGCTTTTACCAGACCCCCATGCGACAGGGGAGGCATTGCGATTGTTGACCTTTGTCTGCGTCCAAAGGGTCTCTCCAGATTTGAGATCCAAGGCTTTGAGGCCAGAATCGATGATAAAGAATTTGCCATCCGCATACAATGGAGAGGTCGCCGGGCCCTTACCTTTGATTTCAATTACCCATTTCTCCATTCCCGTCTTGGCATCCAGGCAATAGGCGTGATGAGCTCCAATTGCCAGAAGAAGCCCTTCGGCAATGCAGGGTGTGCTGGCGGCGTGTCGGCCAACAGGATTGGTCATGTTCTCATGTCTCCAGATTTCTTTTCCGGTTTTGGCATCAAGGCAAAGAACGGTATCAGTGGCTACCTGCTTGGTCGCTGGCACGGCATCAATGACTTTCTGCGCCAACTCCTCCGGCCACTGTTGAGCCTTTACCCATTTTACCAGACTTTCATGATCCGGGAACACCTCATCTTTTTTCGCTGCTACTGTGTCGAGCAGATCCAGCGGAAGGGCTAGCTTTCCTTGTTTGAAGCGACCGCGGACGAACCCGGCGTAATGAAGTTTCTCCTGCTCTGTTAGATTTTCCTCCAGCCACTTGTTGATAAATTCTTCCAGCTTGCTGCCTCGCAGACGTGGGGAGAGGCCTAACCTTGTCTTTTCCATGGCAGCCAATTTTTCCGCAGACATTTTCGTCGTACGATGCCCCAGAGTTCTCAATACTCTTGTACTGATGGTCCGTTCCTCTGCCGGAACATCCCGATGCCAAACCAAGCTCAGGTACACTTTCCCGTCATGAATGATTACACTGCTGTGACCGCCATCATCGTCACTGGGGATTTCAAAACTTTCCCAGAGCAATTTGGGGCCATCTTCCGAAAATTCCGTGGTCAGTGGTGGGCAATCCAGGGCAACTCCATTCCTTTGAGTGCCTCTCCATTGAGGCCAGGAACCCCAAAGCGGGAGGGAGATGAGTAGGGAAGCAAAAAAACAGAAGCCGTATTTGTGGTGCATAAGAAAAATTGGTGGAGGTTTCGCCTTTTTAATAGCGAAGAGAAGAAAAGTCCTCTCTTGAAATCAGCACCTTTTTTCTGATGCTCCGTTTATCAATGAAATTTTCGATTTCCCCAATCAATTTAATCTGCCTGTCTGGCTTCCTCGCTGGCTGTGGGAATCCAACAGACGAAACTCGTGTCCAGGATGCGGAGACTGCGGAAGCGGCAGAAGGTCTTCTTTCTCCTGACAATAAGGAAGTGGAAGCCACCTACTCCGGTACTGCAATTCAGTTCAGCAAGGAGTTTGTCTTCCGAAACGGTAAGCTGCACACCATGTCACCCTACACAGGTGAGGTGAAAATACTGGATGACAATGCCAATGCCCTTTCTCACGAGTTTTATAATAATGGCAAGTTGCATGGACTCTCAACCCGCTGGTGGCAGGAAACCGGAAACAAGAAGTTGGAGTTGACCTACGAGAACGGTAAACCCAATGGACAAAAGACCGAGTGGTTCCAGGATGGCACCAGAAAATTGGAGCAGGATTACCTGAACGGCATTCCCCATGGCGTAGAAATCAGTTGGCATCCGAATGGGCAAAAGCGCTATGAACGTCAATTTGTGGAAGGAAAACCGGATGGAACCTGGACGGATTGGGATGAAAAAGGCAATGCTACACGCAGCATCCGGTACGAAGTCGGTAAAGTCGTAGAACATATTCTTCCTAAATGAAACAATCCTCAATCTTACTCTTCCTGCCATTGCTGGCATTGGTCGCCTGTTCCTCGGATGAACAATCCAAATCAACCGGGGCAACGGGCTCCACGACATCTTACTTTGGCGACCGGAAAGACGGTGTCCGCGAAGGACTCGGTGTAGAACATTTCGGGAATGGCGATCATTACGCAGGTGAATGGTCCAAGAACCAACGGGAAGGAGCAGGTGTCTATTTTTATAAAAATGGCGAAAAATACATCGGGCACTTTGCCAAAGACCAAAAACAAGGCGAAGGCATCAGCACCTGGCCAGACGGCGAACGTTACATCGGCACCTTCAAAAATGGGCAGAAACATGGAGAAGGCATTTACCGCCTCGCCAATGGTGAGACCTATATCGGGCAATTCCAGGACAATGTATTCTCTGGCGAGGGAGTGATTCTTTTTCCAAACGGCGACCGGTTTTCCGGCTTGTTTGAGAAGGACCTTGCCAAAGAAGGCATGCTCAGAAAAGCCGATGGTTCAGCACCAGTTGCATCCCGCCAGGATGAGAATGGTGAGTGGATTTCTCCATGAAGATCAAGTCCGAGACTCCGCCTCCTGAAATTTCTGGATACAGCATTGATCGTGCTCTTCAGAGTCGCTATCGGAGAGGAGCCTGTCTCGGGTGTTTGGCAGTCCCGGTTTTCTTCCTCATCGCCCTCTATTATTTAACAGTCAAAGCCCAGGCTTTACCTGCGGTCCTCTATGGAATTGTCGGAGCCGTCTTTCTGGGAATGTTCATTTATCGCCAACAGTTCAAAAAGCATGACATTCATTGCCGGAGTTGCCGCCAGAAGATGGAGCCGCAGGATGGACCTGTGCCCAAAGAAAAACTGAATAAATTTCTCGAAGGCGTAGACAAAGAGATCTTTAGCCAATACCACACTTCCTTTGAAGCTCCGGATGGACAAACCTACATGGTCAGCCGGGATTCTGATTCTGCCGACATTACCTTTTACCGGCTTGTCCAACGTTGTTACGCCTGTCACAATTGTAAAATCACATTTCTTGCCGAACCCCGGATTAATCATCAAATCCTTTCATGCCGCGATCGGGAAGCCGCAGAAGAGTATCGTCAAGCCCTGCTTGATGGGAAACATCCCGACATTCCAGATTCCTAACTTGTTCCTCCCACTCCATTCTTTATTTACCAAACAATGAGTTTCTCGAACTACAGAAAATACCTTCTTCTCTATTTCACTTTCCCCGCCTTGCTCATCGGGCAAAACACCTTGCCAACCCAACCCAGAGTCACGGTCCCCCGAACCTCTGTTTCTGGAACCTCGGTGACCAGAACGCAAACTCCGGAAGAAGCACGGGCTGCCTACCAGAAACTCCAGGAAACCATCAAGCAAGCCGGGGTCGACCTGAAAAGCAAAGATGAGAACCTTCGGGAAAGTGCGGCCAAGCTACTCGGAAAATACCGCACATCCCAAGCCGGTGAGTTGTTGCTGGCAGCCCTTTCAGACCAAAGTGTCAAGGTCCGCAGAGCTGCGGTGCACTCACTGGTCGAAGCCATGTCCCTCTACAGTGTCGATCGAAATGAAAAGCTCTTTGCCATGCTGGGTGACCCTGACGTGGAAATCCGACGCAAAATTTCAGCCTCCATTCCTACACTCCGGTCCCGTCTATTCCTCAATCGTTCCGTGACGATCACACGCAATGGCAAACCCTACACCCAGACCATCCCCTATCGTTTGCCTCCGAATTTACAGAAAGCAATCCATGCCTGCCTGGATGATGAAGACTCCATTGTACGGCTCAACATGCTGAAAAACTACATCTATCTGAATCTTCCCATGGATGCCGCAATGCTGGAGCGTCGCTTGGAGGACTCAGACCGAAATGTCATCGACGTTGCCCTGGACCGCATTCGCATTCTGCCCAGAACCCCTGGCATCTATGAAAAATTAAAGAAAATAGCCCAAGGGGAAGATGTCGGCCTGCGCCGTAAACTGATCACCTCGACCAAAGGTTTGAGAGAACCGGAAATCCATAACATCCAGAGAGACCGACTCAAAGATCCGGACCCATTTGTTCGGAATATGTCTGCGGTCGCTTTGGCCTCCGCAGGAGAAAAACTCCCGGAATCCGTCCCGCAGGATGTCGTCGACTTCCTCATGAAGGTAGACTTCACCAACTCTCAAATCATGAGCCTGCTCTACAGCCTCAATGAATTCGGTGAGCCCACAGCACGGAAAATCTTCACTCAATTGACTCAGCACCGCACCAGCCGCATTCGCTCCTACGCATGGCAACGTGTCCTCAATTATGACAACAGCTGGACCAACCCCAAAGTCTGGATGCCTGTGCTGGAGGACACGGACAAGCAAGTTCGGAACATGGTCATCGGGGTTGTTGGAGGAAACCGGGTCCCCGTTCCTGTCGATTATATTGAAACCCTGATCGAGAGTGAATATCCAGATGTCCGAGCCCTTGCCGGACGCTTGCTGGTCCGCCACACTCCAGAAATCGTGGAGGAATGGATGTTTGACCTCTTGATCGACGATGATGTCTCTGTTCGGCGATCCATCCTCCAGACCATCGCCTCCGCCAAAGTAGAAGATTGGGATTCCATTATGGAAAAATCCCTCTCGGATGAAGACTTTTCCATTCAGCGAACCGCAGCCTATTCTCTTCTCGCCAATTATCCTGCCTCCAAGCCCACTCTGGAGAAGTTTGTTTCGCAAAATCCCACAAATCCTGTTGCCGCCGACATCTCCGGGCAATTGAAACAACGTCAGTAAATTTAAAACATTTCCCATTGATGAAATCCAATTTTCTCAAAACCCTCTCTCTCATTATCCTCTGCGGTGCAGGAGCCTCGGACTCCTTTTCCCAATCCTCCTTTCTCCCTGCGGAGCCGGATGCCATTCGAGTCATCCAATTGGTGAAATCCGACACACTGTCCCGCCGCTATCCGGATGCACTTCCCAGTCTGCTCCGGGAATTGAATGAAAAGGCCAATGTGAAGTTCGACACCCAACCGCTCATGGTCAACTCCCTGACCCAAGAGGCCTTGCAGGAGAACGCCCTGCTTTACATCAATTTTGATGACAAGCCCGACCTCACGCTTTCCGAAGAAGAAATTCAGAATCTTCGAACCTTCCTGAGTTCCGGCGGCTTCTGCTACATTGATGCGGGCATCAAAGCCGAGTTTATCGGGGCAAACCGAGGGCACAGCTTTGCCAACTGGACCGTGCGGCCGGAAGTGGGAGCCCTCTTTGAAAAGATTTATCCCGAGAAAACGTTCCGCCCCCTGTCCCGCGAACATCCCATCTTCCGATGCTTTTACCAAGGGCTCCCCAATGGAGAGGACTTGCCGGAATCCATTCGAGATTTTGTCGAAAACGAAAAATGGCCCCAAGGTACCTATTCCTTCCTCGGCCTACATGTGGAAGACCGCTTGTCCGTCCTCGTCACACCCATCATCGCCATGGGCTGGGGCAAAGATGAAACCGGCAACTGGATCAGCCCGATCTCTTTCCGAATTCGCGAAGAAGCCGAAGATGCAAGACTCCAGTCCGCATCTTATTCGGGACCAAAATTTGAAGCCTCCCGTGAAGATGGGCTCAACGATATCATCTACAGCCAAGTCGGCCAATTACCAGGATGGGTGGAAGAACCCAACGGCCGCTGGAGAATCTTTCGCTACCACAGCGGCAATGAAATCAGCGAATATGCCAACAGCTTCTACACCCGCCTTGGGGTCAACATCTTCGTCTACGCCCTCAATTATTAAATCACTGCACAAACAGGTCTGTGCAGCCCTCCTTATGACAACTTTTTTTAAGTGATTCATAAAAGATACTGAAACCCAGTCTCAAAAACTGAATTGTGTTCTATTCTCTGTTCATTCAGTATTTAATGAATCCAATATTTGTCGCATGAGTGCTGTCCTCAATTTTCCTGAAAAAAAGCAATGCCAAGAACGTGATCCGCGGCTGGATCCCATCATTTGCCTGTGTCACAGTGTTCACACGTCCCAGATACGTGAGGCTATTGATCACAGTGGAGCCCGTACTTCGGAAGAAGTGTCCAGTTTAACACGAGCGGGAAGTAGCTGTGGTGCATGCCGTTGCCGTGTGGAACGTCTTGTTGCCGGGCTACCTGCACAGTGCGGACCGTGCAGTTATTGCCCAGGTTGTGGCTACATTATGAAATTTTGCAGTTGTCAGAGTGCCTGATTAGGAACACATATACTTTCTTCACCTGATCAAATACTCATGCAAGGAAACGAACAAGTCATCGAAGCCCTTAACGCCGGTCTCACCATTGAGCTGACCGCTATTAACCAGTACTTCATCGCCTCGAAGATGTGCCGCAATTGGGGACTGCACACCCTTGCAGATCACTTTTATGAAGAGTCTATCGAAGAGATGAAGCATGCCGAGGAAGTGATTGACCGCATTCTTTATCTTGAAGGTGTGCCCGAAATCGCCCGTTACGACACAATTCTCGTTGGTCAGACCGCAAAAGAGAACATCGAGAACAGTCTTACTCTGGAATCCAAAGGCGTCGCTACCTACAATGAAGCGATTCAGTTGTGTCTCGAAGTCAAAGATGCTGGAAGCCGGGACCTCATGGAACGAATGGTCGTCGAATCCGAGGAAAGTATTGATTGGGCAGAAGCGCAACTGGACCTGATTAAGATGACCGGATTAGAGAACTACCTTGCTCAACAAATTGGAACTCCGCCAAAGGGTTAATTCCAGCAACCCACTTTAAGAATTTTCTACCAGTTTGTGATCTAATGTAGAGTTGGTTTTCCCGTTGAACAGGAAGTCTGGCTACCAATGACACAACGGAACATTCTGTAGAAAAGAGCAAAGGCCTTGGAGAATTATCCCAAATAAGGATAATTACCTAAAAGCGGGGAGGTTTCAGAGCCCTCTGGATAGGATCGGATAGGACTGTTCCTCTATATATGGTCAATTCAAAGAGTTTGCTGTTCGTGCGGAGATGATGTTGAGGACAACAGATTCTCGGCATAGCCCCAGTTTGACACTTATACTTTTCTGATGTGGTCGGAAAAGCTTCTATTCCTCTACTAGGGGAAGCATTGGATAACGATATGTGGGGAGGAGGTCGTGAGCGATTTACATTTAGTTGTTGCGTTGCACTTA
>CAYSOI010000076.1:0-1915 GCA_964432425.1 uncultured Opitutales bacterium
GTTCAGCAACAGCTCCTGACACGATGGTGGCTGCTGTAGCGGCAAACATGGCCTGGAAGATGAAGTCTGCCCAGTAGGTGTAATCCGCATAATTACTGGTCATATTCGCAAGCGCATCAGCTCCCTCAAATCCATTTGCTATTGGGGTACCTAATGCAAACCAGCCATTAAAATCCCCGGGATACATCGAATTGAAGCCCCAAAAGGCATAAGTCAAAACCCCCATCGAAATGATAAAAACGTTCTTAAAGAGGATGTTGACCGTGTTCTTCTGACGTGTCAGTCCACTTTCGATGGTTGCAAAACCTAGATGCATTAAAAAGACAAGTGCTGCAGCAATGAGGATCCACAAGTTGTCCACCATGAATTTAGGATATGCCAGAGGCATGGCCTGAAATTCTTCCATGGTGGTGAAGGCTGGAGCCTCTGCTTCCGCCTCGGCCGCAACCTCGGCGACAGCTTCGTTTTGTCCCAATGCCAACTGCATGGGAGTTCCCAAAAGGGCCGTCAGTAATAAGATACTAGTCAATAATCGTTTCATAAGTTCAGTTGATTGTGTTTATATTGTTGGGTTAGGGGTTAAAGTGCTTCTTCGCCTTCTTCTTCAGTGCGGATGCGGACTGCTTCTTCGACTGGATAGATAAAAACCTTTCCATCTCCGATCTTCCCCGTCTTTGCCGACTTCACGATGGCCGTGGCAGCAGCCTGGCAGCGTTCATCAGGCACGACCACTTGGATGAGGATCTTGGGAAGAAAGTCGACGGTGTACTCACTACCGCGATAAATTTCGGTGTGTCCTTTTTGACGTCCGAAACCCTTGACCTCGGTGACTGTCATGCCTTCGACACCCACTTCGTTGAGTGATTCTTTGACTTCCTCCAATTTGAAGGGCTTGATGATGGCTTCTATTTTTTTCATGTGCTGTGTGTTCTGAAATATGAACAAAACCCATACAGCACTCAGGATGCCAATTTTCCATTTAGATTTCGCTTAATAGCTAAAATGTTGGTCAACAACGATTAGTGATTAGATAAAAAACTTATTTTTTCTGCGTCCTATCGAAATGAACAAAATGAGACATTTCCAGCCAGCCGTCATTTTTGGATCATTGGCTTTTTTTAACCACTCACCCGCTCATGCTGAACCACCAGATGCCGAGATCTGCGCAGAGGACTCATTGGGATGTTTGTGTGGTCCCTCAAAGTTTGAAAGAGACAGAAAAGAACCCTCATCTTCTTGACATTGCATCGAGGTCGCCGATCTATACCTAAAGCCGTTCTCCCATAAATAACCCTATCGAGTAGTGGTCTTCGGAGACCTTTGCGTTGGTTTTTGGGTTGGAAAGTTGAAAGTATTTGACGGTGTCAGATTTGCTTTCCTAGATTCATGGGCGTCTTTTAGTATTCATCACCTCAATCGAAGTATAAGATAGCAGCAAGCAAGGTAATATGAGCAGTACAGGATCCAAAGGTTTGGAGGGAATCGTCGCAGCCAAAACATACCTCAGCGATGTGAGAGGTGATGTTGGGGTTTTGATTTATCGTGGCTATGACATTAACGAGCTTGCCGGCAACGTAGGATACGAGGAGACCGTCTTCCTGCTGCATCATGGGCGTCTTCCCAATGTGTCTGAGCTCCAAGAGCTTAAAACCAAGCTGGCTGGTTACCGAAAACTGCCTCAAGGGGTCATTGACTTGATGACCTCCCTCCCTAAAGAAACAGTGCCCATGAATGCCTTGCGTACAGGTATTTCAGCTCTTGGCTGCTTCGATGCGGATGCCGACAACAACGAGCCGGGACCATTGCAGGAAAAGGCTCTGAAAATTATCGCTCAAATTCCCGTCATCACAGCCTATTTTCATCTCCATCGTCAGGGCAAACCTCTGGTCGAATCACGCGATGATTTATCAGAGGC
>CAYSOI010000076.1:2015-12713 GCA_964432425.1 uncultured Opitutales bacterium
GAAAACGTCGATCCTTACATCGAAGATTGTTTGGCGACGAAGAAGAAGATCATGGGTATCGGACATCGTGTTTATAAAGTTCTTGATCCTCGAGCTGTCAAACTTAGAGGTATGGTCCAAAAAATGGGTGAAAAAATTGCTGAGCCCAAGTGGATTCAAATGAGCGACAAGATTGCCGGGATCATGCAGGAGAAAAAAGGGCTCCATGCAAACGTCGACTTCTATTCAGCCAGTGTCTACTACTCTCTGGATATTCCCATTGATTTGTTCACGCCCATTTTTGCGATTGCTAGGACTTCGGGGTGGAGTGCTCACATCCTAGAGCAGCTTGCGGACAATCGATTGATTCGCCCTCAAAGTGATTACATAGGCCCCGAAGGACTGAAAGCGACTCCCATCGAATCACGCTGAACATCCTGCGCTCGAGCACAGATCAGGGAATGATGGCCTATCTCCAGAAAAACCCTGCTGCAGTCAAAATCTTTTTTTAATGAATATTCACGAATATCAAGCCAAGGAACTGCTTGCCCAACACGGAGTGGCGGTTCCATCAGGACACGCGTGTCAGACGGTGGAAGAGGCCCTGGAAGTTGCCAAGCGCCTTTTTGACGAGGGCCATTCCATGATCGTCATCAAGTCGCAGATTCACGCTGGAGGCCGCGGTAAGGGCACTTTCAAAAGTGGCTTTCAAGGAGGCGTTCATCTGTCCCGCAATCTTGAGGACGCCAGCGCCAAGATCCAGTCCATGTTGGGTGAAGTTTTGGTGACCAAACAAACGGGTCCTGAAGGGCGGCAGGTGAAAACACTCCTGGTCGCCAGCGCTGAAAGCATCGTCAGTGAGCTTTACCTGGCGGTTCTGCTGGATCGTGAGACTTCCCAGCCATTGATCATGGCAAGTACCGAAGGAGGGATGGACATTGAAGAAGTTGCCGAAAAATCTCCGGAAAAAATCGTCAAGCTTCAAGTCGATCCTTCGATGGGCCTGATGGCTCACCAAGCCAGGCGCATTGCTGCGGAACTTCAGCTGCCTTCAGGGTTGATTGGTCAGGCGGCCAAATGTCTCATGGGGGTTTACCAAACGTTCTGGGAATGCGATGCTTCCCTGGTTGAAATCAACCCGTTTTGTATCGTAGAGAAAGCCGATGGTTCGCAGGCCATGGCAGCGGTCGATGCCAAAATCTCCATCGATGACAACGCACTCTACCGGCATGCGGCCATTCAGCAAATGCGTGATTTAGGCGAGGAGGCACCGCTGGAAATTGAGGCCAGTCGATTCGATCTGAATTACATCAAACTGGATGGTAACATCGCTTGTTTGGTCAATGGTGCAGGCTTAGCCATGGCTACCATGGACATCATCAAGCATTACGGTGGGGAACCTGCCAATTTCCTGGATGTGGGCGGTGGTGCGACGACCGAACAAGTGACTGCGGCCTTTCGCATCATTCTGAGCGATCCCAATGTCAAAGGCATTCTGGTGAATATCTTTGGAGGGATCATGCAATGCGATGTCATTGCTGCAGGCATCGTCGCTGCTGCAAAAGAGACCAATCTTTCGCTGCCTTTGGTCGTTCGTCTTGAAGGCAACAATGTGGCCCTTGGTAAGGAGATTCTGGAGAACTCAGGCCTGTCTCTGGTGAGTGGCGATTCGATGGCAGACGCTGCACAGAAAATCGTCGCAGCTGTCGGGTAGTGTGTTAGCCGACCTGTTTAAATTTTTTCCTGATTACTTTCATGTCTATTTTAGTTGATTCAAATACAAAGGTATTGGTTCAAGGCATCACGGGTGGTTTTGGTGGTCGCCATGCCAAATTGAGTCTTGATTACGGAAGCCAAATCGTCGCCGGTGTCACCCCAGGCAAAGGCGGGCAGCAGTTTGATGAGAGGGTTCCTGTTTTTGATACTGTTTCGCAAGCTGTCGAACAGACAGGAGCGACGACTTCCGCCATATTTGTTCCACCCCCCTTTGCCGCCGATGCCATTCTTGAGGGTGTGGATGCGGATCTGGATTTGGTGATTTGCATCACGGAGGGCATCCCGGTGAAGGACATGATTCGTGTCAAGAACGCTATGAAGGGGCGTAAAACGCGTCTTATTGGTCCTAATTGTCCTGGATTGGTCACGCCAGGGGATGGGAAGGATTCCAAAGGGGGGTGTCGCATCGGCATCGCTCCTGGTTACATTCATAAAAAAGGGAACATTGGTGTTGTTTCCCGAAGCGGGACGTTGACCTACGAGGCTGTCTGGCAGCTGACTTGTAAAGGAGTCGGCCAATCTACCTGCGTAGGGATTGGCGGCGATCCTGTGAATGGAACCTCTCACTTGGACGTGATCAGGATGTTCAACGATGATCCTGACACCCATGGTATTATCATGATAGGTGAAATTGGTGGCTCGGCTGAAGAAGAGGCGGCTGTATGGATTCAGGAACATTGCCAAAAGCCAGTGGCTGGCTTCATCGCAGGAACCACCGCTCCCCCTGGGAGGAGAATGGGTCATGCTGGTGCGATTGTCAGCGGGGGCAAGGGGACGGCTGAGGCCAAGATAGCCGCATTCAAGGACGCTGGCATTCATGTCGCTCAAACCCCCTCCGAAATGGCCGATGTGCTGTTGCGGGCGATGTGAGGATTAGCAGATCGGAGGCTTCCCAGAGTTTCTTCTGGTTTGAAGCGCTTACCTCTTGAGATCCTGCGTGGGAGTCCTGCATCCGGAGATTCCCATGACTTTGATCGGCTCTGCGTGCGGGACTGAATCGTCTTTGTGAGCGATGCAAACACTTTTCCACCCATCATGGGGTCTCTAAAGCAAATGCCCGCGTTCCTACCAGAGGTTTGATTCGCTAAGGTAGCGGAGAAGAGGGGGCACCAGAAGCCAGCCACAAAGTCCTACGGCTCCCAGGAAACATAGGACCAATAAGCCAACGATCACGCTTTCGCGATACCCCACCTTGTTTCGGTGGCCCCCACGCGTCCGTCGCTTTTTTCGCGCTTTGCGTCGAACGCGTTCATGACTACTTTCACTAGGCATTACAGGTGATTTCTTTTCGAAAGGGTATCTCGCAAAGTGGTTGATGCTCCGCGCCTCAGAGTGAACATCAATGAGGACCTTGGTCATGCTTACTACCAATCTGTCATGACATCAACTTCCTGTTTGCGCGATTGAAAAAAGGATCGATAAAAGGGAGCATTGATTCGGCATTGAGAAAAACGGCTAGACTCTTGAGACATCCAGGCTTCCACTCGACTGTCCTTTCCCTCGGTCAACTCGACCAATGTTTTCAAGTAGCGCCTTAACAAATCCATGTTCTCAGGGTGTTCTACCCAGCGCACGAAGGCCTCAGATCCACCGTAGAAGTTTCGGTAGTGGCGGGATCCAAAAGCAAGATCTGAATCCCACTGTAGCCATTGGAAACGGCCATCTTCAGGTCGGCGATAAAAATAAGCATTCTTTCCACGCGACTGGGTAAAGGTATCCCAGTCAGCAACAAACCCCAAAACCGCAGTCATTTTGAGCACAGCTTCTGCATCCAGTAAGGAGGCTACTTCTTCCAATGTATACTCAGGACGATTGATGAGCTCGAAAAAATGGGTCAGCGCCGAGAAGTCATCCGCCTCCTCTGCAGAGCGTTTCATCCAGGCATTCCGGTAGTAGCCGACGGCCGCGGTGTCGGCAGTGTCCCAACTGGCATCACGATGCCGTTGACTCCAATGGTCTGACATCCACCAGGCATCATCCACACGATAAAGTTCCCCTTTGTGTCCGTTGGTAAAGTTTCTTCTCAAATAGTCCGAATCCACCGGTTCGACCTCTTCCCTCAGCATGACGGGTCCATCGTTTAGAATGACATACAGAAATTCGTTTTCGCCACAAGGATGTCCAAGAAGGTAAAGCAAATAGCGCACCATGCGATTATGATGACGAAACATGCCGCCCTGTCTTGTAGGATCATCATCGTAGGTGAATTTGACGTGGTTGCGAAATGGACGATCCTTGGGAAGCTTCCATTTGCCTCTGGCCATGTTGGCCTGGCGTGTCCATGCGCTACCACTGGCTCTCAGGGAGGCTCCATAACGAATCGTTCGTTCGTCATGAATGTAGGTTGCATTGAAATATTGGTTGGAGAGCCTTGGGTAACGGAATTCGTAGGAGGCACTTTCTCCATTCTGGATGGCATTCAAGTCTCGGGACCGGATCAATAATCGGGCTTGCCGGAGGTCGGTGGGAATCTCCCTCCCATCAATCACGCAGAGAGCGGAATGGGAACTAGGCATTCTGGGCAGTGTGCTGCGCTGACGATCCAAGCTGATCCCTTCGACATAGAATTCCAAAAGATCTCCTTGTTCTCCCGAAAATTCCAAGGCCGTTTCGTAGGTGGGGTTTGCCACATTTCCAACGGTTGAGGATGGATGCATGGGTTGTCGTTGCCATTCCAGTGCCGGTGATGCGTCAAGGCGATACACCAAGGACACCGTGCCAGGCTTACCCACCCAAGCAACTTTTGCCGTGAAAACGATGGGTTCGCCAGGCTTGGGAACGGCAGGTTCATGCACCAAATCCTCTATTTGCGGCGGGGGAGTTTGGGTGCGTTGCGTGTTGAGGGCGCCCGGGGTTCCCAGGTTCGACGGAATGCCAACCTCGATGGATTGAGAAAAGGTATCGTTCCAAGTACGCACGATCATCCTTGGGGTTCCTCGGACCCATCTTGCATCAAAGCTCAATCGATAAGACGCTCCTTCTTCCAGTTTTAAGGCATCCAATTCAATCCGGTTGGCCTTGTTGTCGCCATGGCCGGTTGCCAAGAGATGAAGTTCATCGCCG
Organism: uncultured Opitutales bacterium; assembly: GCA_964432425.1. GTDB lineage: Bacteria > Verrucomicrobiota > Verrucomicrobiia > Opitutales > JABJCN01 > JAYPDO01. The sequence continues at coordinate 6,834 of CAYSOI010000076.1, forward strand.
CTGAGAAAGCTTCCGCTGTGGTTGCCTTGCATCAGCCAACCTGTCGCGCCATCATTTTCAACGGAGCGACGACTCACATTCTCGAGCAGGTTTTTCTCTTCATGAACCTGAGACAGTTTGATGTTTTTCAGCACCAAGTGCCCCTGACCGGTCAGGTAAAAGTGGAGTTCCCGATGATCGTGAATGCTCCAAAGAGGTAGGATGTCCCGATAAGTGAAGTCAAATATATGGGGTTCGAAATCAGAGGAGCGGGATTGTCGACTGGCACCCCAGGCCGATGAGAGTTGGTTGTCCGAATGGGGATGTAGCAATTCCATGCTGCTACCCTGTCCTGCTGCCATCGAGGGCCAATCTCCTTCAACACCATAATGGACTTCATCAATACAATTACCAAAAGCATCGAATAAACAAAGGCGTTCTCCGCGGTTGGAAAGCTTTCCCTTGAATCCCCCCAAGCACTCAACGCCTGGATAGGATTGTTGGAATTTGCCGGGTTTGCCAGCGATGACGACAAACCCTCCTGCCTCTATGAGGGTCCCCTTTGGGAAATCGAATTGAACGCCACCCTCCAATGTCCAAAGGCTCATATCCACGGGCTCCTGGAGAGCGTTGTGAAGTTCAATGAATTCAAGGTGTTCCTTACCGTACGGTGGATCAAACATGATTTCGTTGATGACAATGAGGGGCAGGGGGGTAGGGAGGGGAGGGTTGCCAGATTGCGTGGGTGTGAAGGTCCTCCACGACTGGGGTTGACTGGAGGTGCGGGTAACGCTGAAACCTTTGGCGAGCTGCCTAGGAAAGGCTTCGTCAACACATTGGCCCGTTTGAGCATTAACGAGATAAAAACCTTGAGCAGCAAGTGGCAGCTTGTCGATCTCGCAATGAAATGCACGGGTTGTTTTTGAGGAGAGTGTGCCATCGAGTTGGATCAACGGTTTGAGATCTGGATGGCTCAAAATCTGGTAATTCTCGAGATGTAGTTGGTCCTCCTGATCCGATGCGATGACAATGGTCATCGATGAGGCTTCTGAGTTGAGAAGAATGTCCCGCATGTAAGGACCGTTCAATGGTGAGGTGCCCGTTGGAATGTTTTCGTCCAGAAGGGTCCACTTTCCGGGGGTGCCACCTGTTGCACGACTTCGTCTCCAGTTTCGCCAATCCATGGGATTTCGATTGGGGTTGGTGTTTTCCAGTGTGTATCCTGACCCGTCGACAAACGTTGGCCATGGTGAACCTTGGTGCATGGCGACGCCCGTCATCGGTAACTGATTTTTATTCACAAGGACCAGGTGATCTTCTTGCTCAGAGATAAACCCAGTCCAAGGCCCAAGGATTCGAGTGTTTTGGGATTCGGGATAATAATGCCTGAAATCTTCCGGGGAGGTATCGGAAATGATCCAAGTTTCGAAAGGAGCGATGAAAGCATCAGCCGGAGAGTCCGGCTGAAAATCTGCAAAGGTATACAACAAGTTCAGGCCTTTGAGCTCCCATTGAGCGCAATCGAGAACGGTGGAAGTCAGATTCGACAATTCAACCCATTGAGGAGCATCATCTTTCTTTGGTGTTCGCATGATCTCAGTGATGACCACTTGATCGGCAACCGACCGGTGGCTCACAAAGACCAAGAGGACCAGAGTCCAGATCATAGGTTGAAAAAACGATTTCAAATAAGTGCCTTTCGCACACAACTTTACGTCAAACGCATTTTGTGGCCTGTTATGAGATTCACCGCAACTCCAAGTTTCATGCATCGAGGGAAGATTCCCTATCTCGAAACGTGAGGCAGGACAGCGAAAGGGCGCATATCAGATTGCCTGCTAGTCCGAATAATCCGTAGTGGATTCCTGTGCTCTTCCCCCAACCAGTGAGGTAAAGTCCAAAAGTGATGGCCAATCCGGCGATGATGCCGATAAAGGCGGCATGGCCGGAGAGCCTTCGCCAATGAAGGCCGAGCATGAACGCTGGTGCCAACTGTACTAGCATGTCAAATTTCAGATCTAATAATTTGACCAAAGTGGGTTTGGTGGGCAAGGCGTTCATGTAGATAGCGAGTCCCGAAAGAGCTCCTACAACCAACCAGGACAAAATTTTCCCGAGGGTTGTGAGGGTGGGTTCCGAAGCTTGTGGGTTCAGATAGCGCAAATAAAAATCTTTGGTAACGATGGAAGAGAGGGTCAGCATGCAAGAGTCGGCTGTTGACATGAGAGCACCCAAGATTGCTGCAAAAAGAATGACAACCAAACTGTAGCCAAACAGAGAAGACTGTTGTATGTCGCGGCAAATGATGGTGAGTATTTGGTCGCTCTGAATGTCACTCAAATTCGGATGGTGGGCTGCTCCGGTAATGCCAATCATGACCGCAACCCATGCAGTGGCTATTGGCAGGAAGGCCATGGCTGCGAGACTTGTTCTCAAAGAGCGACTGTCTCTGGCGGCGTAAATGCGTTGAATCGCCTGCGGGTAAAGAGATGCGCCAAGACCAAACAAAACGAGGTAGCTGAACCATCTCACAGTGCCTAGGCTATTTGGGGGTAAAACTTTTTCCCTTGTTGAGTTTTGAGAAGATTCAAGAAGAGTTTGTGTAGCTGCTGTGAGTCCTCCGTAATGAGCCCAGATCAGATAGACCAAAGCACCGAAACCAAAGATGAGAATCACCCCTTGAAGTACGTCGGTCCAGGCAACAGCCCGAAAGCCGCCCAAGGTCTCGTAAACGAGCATGATGATCGCCAGTAGAATGACTCCGATGATGTAGGCCTGGTTGTCGGGAAGAGTCGTCAGGCCCTGCAGTGCGCGCCCCATGGCCATCAGTTGAGCCAGTAAAAAATTCCCCAAGGCAAGAATCATGACGCATGGAGCGATGAGGTTGATTCCCAGATGATGGAAGCGGTGATTTAAGTAATCGGTTGGGGTGATGAAACCATGGGTTTTTCCAAGAGGATGAAGTAGGGGGGCGTAAATCAGGTAGCCAACAATAATGGCCGTCATGAAGTGTACGGAAGTGATCCATGAAAAGCCCACACGGTATGCCTTGCCACTGAATCCAAACATCGTATTGCCACTATACTGCGTGGCAAAAAGTGTGAGCAGCAGAACCCACCAGCCGATTCCTTTGCCTCCAAGGTAGAAATCTTTGAGGGAGTGACTTTCCCGGGCCTTGGATCCATACCAACCAATGGCGACCAGGATCAGAAAATAAAGTCCAAGAAATGACAAACCCCCTGGACCAAATGGGATAACGGATGCTTCCATGATGGCTTCTTAGGCCGAAGAAATAGTAAGACTAATCCACTGATTCAGGCCACCTACAGAGAATGATCCATGCCGTCCAAGAGGACGCAAGAAAAGAGGCTGAAAGCGATGTCCAGACCCAAGCAGGTATGCCGACAAACACCAAAGAAGAGTCTTCTGGCCAATACCATGGGACGGCTATCAAGGTCAGTATCAGATACCCAATACCCTCGACACCCCAAAGTGGGCTCCAGTGCCTTTTATTGGCTTGGGCATTCGATTTCATCAGTGGCATTGTTTGAGTTGAGTTAGTACATCAGGGCGCTGGGTCCAGAATAGGTTCCTCGAAATCGGTTTGCGCCGCTTCAAGTTCAAGGTCCTTGATCCAGATGTTTCGATAATGCACGGCGTGACCTTCACATTGCAACTTCAGTCCGCCGGGTTGATCGGTAATACCCAAACCTCCATTGTTTCCACCATCCATGCCAGAGTTGGGGCCTCCCCACACTTTGTTGATGGGGAAATTCTGATGCACCTTTTTTCCGTTGAAATACATGGTCAGCATGGCTTTCTCCACTCGTTGACCGTTTTTGAATCTTGCGGCACGAAAGGTGATATCGTATGCATTCCACTTTCCGAGACCACGATAAGCATGATAAGGAGACTCGCTTTCGTTGATGACTGCTGCCATGCCGTGTTTGGTCTTGTCACCGTCGAGGACCTGAATTTCGTATCGATTCTGCAGGTAAACCCCACTATTGCCTCCTGCCTCTGGGATGAGAAATTCAACGTGCAGTCGAAAGTCTCGGTACGTCTTTTTCGTGACGATATCGGCGGCACCGTAAACGCCTCCTGAGGCTGCCGGGTCGTAGGTGATCATGGCGTTGCCTGCGTCCACTGGGTCCTTGGTGATCTTCCACTTGATCGGAAGAGAGGAAGCAAATCGCGGGCCTTCCCAGTAAGTCCATTTTTCATCCAATGAAGCGCGTGAACCATCAAAGAGCACGTCGGAGTCTGCTGCTGGTTTCGCGCCTACCCCAATTTCGGCACTCAAGTGAAATGTGAATAGTAAGCAAAGTAAAAATGTGATCCCTGCGAACCATCGGTTTTGAAAGTGATTCTTGAACATAGATTTATCATGCTCAAGAGATCTTCCAGCATCAAGCCGGATCCTTGGATTAAAAGTTTCCGCGAAGAATCATGGGCTGAGTGTAGAGGATCTTCTCTTGATCCTCGGTCAGGTGAGGGGCACCCAGTAATTCATACCCAGCTCGTATGTGTTCCTTGACATCTTTTTCGAGGTCTTCAACTTGATACCTTTGGATCAATTTGTAGTCTTTGATTCGGTCAGACATGGTAAATCCAGGATAGAAGGTTTGGGTGCCTTGCCTAAGGTTCCTTCTCGAGTCGAACCTTGACTATCGGAAGCACCTTGTTTGGGCCAGGCACTTTGTTGGAATGAGTTTACTATGAACCTCCATTCATTCAGGATCAAGTCGTTTGTGGGTTACCTTGCCTCATTAGGCAAACTGGGTGGGGGTACGCTCATTATGGGTATGCTCGCCGCATGTCGTGATCACGAGGATTTCAACCGGGTGGATTCCCCTGTGGACCTTTCAACGGCAGCCGCTACAGACACTGCCGGCTACCCATCGTCGGTCATTCAATGGGAAAAAAAACTGGAGCCAATCCATGTCGCAATTGAAAGTTTTTGGGATGCTTTGAATCAACAGCCAAATCCCTGGGCCGTTTTGCAGTCCGTTGGGATACGAAACTGGTATCACGGTTCATGGTCGCCATTCAGCGCGCTGGACCATGGGATTCACATAAGGCGGATGGGGGAGCCTGTTGTTGAGAAGGATGCAAGCCACTGGGAACGCTTATTGCATACGGGGCGGGAAGAAGAATGGCAAATTGAGGCCACTCAGTGGCGGCATGTGGCTTTTTCAACATCCACAACAGACAGATGGCCCATGTCCAAAATCGCCTTTGAGTGTTTTGCTAAATCTCCTAAACGCCTTAAACGATACATTATCAGAGGCTTCTTACGCGTGGGGTGGAACATGGATGAGGTGCCAATGAGACCCGAGACTGTTTATTTAGAACAGGTGGAATGGTTGGAACGCGAAGGAATCACTCCTTTTGAATATGTCATGGCTGCCGATGTCTCTCCTTCAGTCGAAGCTCGTGTGCTCGAACCCAATCTACAGGTGGTGGATCTGGATGGCGATCAGTTGCCAGAGATGATTCTTTCCCGAGTCAATCAAATTTTCTGGAATGCGGGGCAAGGTCGTTTCAGACGTGCGCCTTTGTCCTCCTTCCTTCCCGGAAATTTGCAACACGGTCTTTTCGCGGAATTTTCTGGTGATGCCCACATGGATTACATGGCAATGAGTGAAGATGGGCTCTTTCTCTTTGAAGGGGATGTCACACCTGGATTCCCTTCTCCCCCGAGTCAACAAGCCATTTTCAACCATCTGGCTGAAAATCCCTTCGTTCTGAGTGCGGGTGACATCGATGGCGATAGAGATCTGGACTTGTGGATGGGACAATACAAAGTGCCCTATCAAGGGGGTCAAATGCCAACGCCCTTTGATGATGCCAACGATGGGTATCCTGCTTTTTTGATGACCAATGATGGACGAGGTGTTT
>CAYSOI010000077.1:0-12645 GCA_964432425.1 uncultured Opitutales bacterium
CTGGCCCTGCTGAACTGGCTTTGCCCGCCTTGGATTGCTGCAGCCTGCTGCCGCTTTTTGATTGCATAGCCTGCTGTGCAATCTTCTCGCCGGACGATCTACCCACCTCCGAAGGTTTCGCGAAAGGCACCTTGGGTTAGCCCGGAAGAGGTCTCAATGGAAATGGTGCAGTGCTTCGGAGTTTGTGGCGTCGGTAAGTCCGGGTGGGTGAGGACCATTGCCAGTTTTCAGTATGATGAAATCGCTTGTGGAGATGGGGAGTGATTTTGGGGAAGCCATGGCAGCAGGCTACCATGGCGGAAAGCGGCAGCAGGCTGCCGCAGTCCAAGGTGGGCAAAGCCAGGGAGGGAGGGCTTACTATTGGTATCTCGACGTATTTCTTTTTAACACTTTTTTACCACTTGCCGCCGAGGGCTTGGATTAATCTTACGGTGGCGTTGAGTTGTTCGGCGGAGAGGTTGGCTTCCTGGGCGGCGGATTGGAGACGGATTTGCTCGGCGGTGATGAAGTCGAAGTAGTCGGTGAGGCCGGTGTCGTAGCGGTCTTTGGCGGCTTGGGCGGAGAGAGTGGTGGCGGCGAGGGTTTGGCGTTGGAGTTGGAGTTCTCGGGTGTAGCTGTGGACTTCGAGCAGGGCGTCATCGACTTCTTTGACGGCGTTGAGGAAGGTGGATTTGAAGTTGGCGGCGATTTCCTGGAATTTGGATTTGGCCTGGAGAATGAGGAATTTGCGGTATTTGTACTGGAAAACAGGGATGCTGATCTGGGGGCCGATGTCGAAGAGTTCGCTGTTTTTCTCAAAAAGGTTTTCTTCGTTGAGGCTGGCGTAACCTCCGTTGCCGAGGAGGGTGATTTTGGGGAGAAAGTCGACTTTGCGTATGCCGACCTGGGCGGCGGCGGAACGGAGTTGCCGGTCAACGGAAAGTAGGTCGGGGCGATGAACGAGGAGGTCTGAGGGTAAGCCTACCGGGATCTTGGGCACTGCGGGGGAATGGGTTTCGATTTCGGGAAATTTGGAGGGTAAGGTGCCGACCAGTATGGCCAGGGCGTGTTGGAGTTTGCCGATATTGCGTTTGGCGGTTTCGAGTGCGGATTCGGTGCTTTGCAGATCGGACTGGGCTTGGGAGACATCAGATTGCAGGCCTTCTCCAATCGACAGGCGGGTTTCCTCCATTTTCAGTTTTTCGGCAGCTAGGTCTCGGGAGCGTTCGAGGTAGGTCAGTTCCTTTCTGGCGGCTTGGTAGGCGAAGTATTGTTGGGCGAGGCTTGCCTGGAGCGACAGGACTAAGCCGCGGTAAGTGGCTTCTTCTCCTTCTGCGGTGAATTTGTCGCGTTTTGCGGAGGATTTGACCCGGCCCCAAATGTCAATTTCCCAACTGGTACTCAGGCCGATGGCAAATCGATCATATTCGGGAGAGGAGATGGGAAAGAGGAGGTTGTTGATGGAGTCTTTTCTTTGTCCCGCACTGGCTTCTCCGCGGAGGGTGGGAAGGAGTGCAGAGCGGGTAATACCCAGGACGGAGAAGCTTTGGTCAACTCTGGCCAGGGCGGCTTGGGCATCGGGATTGTCCTGGTTGAGTTGTTCGATTAGGTTGTTGAGAGTTGGGTCTTTGAAGAGTGTCCACCAGTCTTCGTTCAAAGGTTGAGAGTCCTGGGGTTCGGATTCGAGAAAGGTTCCGCGTGAGTCCGGGAGGGCTTCTTCGGCGTTGGGGCTGACTTGCTCGGTGACGGTTTTGCAGGCCGGGAGCAATGGCAGCAGGAGTAGGGGGAGGATTTTATATTTTGTTGCGATCATGCGACGACCTTCTGCTTGAGTTTGGTCGGCTTGAAGGCCGCGAAGAATATACTGAGGACACAGGGGACGAGGATGAGCGTAAAGATGGTGGAGACGAGGAGTCCTCCCACTACTACGGCTCCAAGGCCCCGGTAAAGTTCCGAGCCGGCTCCGGGCAGCAATACGAGAGGAATCATACCGCCCACAGAAGTCAGCGAACTCATGAGAATGGGGCGAACACGACTGCGGACCGAGGCAATGATGGCCTCATTGGGGGTTTCCAGATGGCGGTCTGGGTCCGAAAGAAAGTTGAGGGTTTGGTGGATGATGAGGATGGCATTGTTGACCACAACACCAGCCAGGATCACAAAGCCGAGAATGCTCAGCATGTCGAGGTTTTGGACAGGCATGTAAGTGTCTACCTCACTCCACCAGTGAACCAGGGCCAGTCCGGCGAAGCCACCCAATGTTGCCAGGGGCACTGTCAGCATGATCACGACGGGTGAACTCCAGCTTTGGAATAGCACGACCAGAACCAGGTAAACAACAAGGAAGGCCAGGAACATGGAGCTGAGAAAGGTGCCAAGGAGGGTGCCGTCTCCAAGGAGGGCGGTCTTGATCGTATTTAATTTACTGGCGGAACCGGCCAGGCCGATCTCAATGCCGGGAGCAATGGCTCCTTTCTGGCGTAGGTCTTCAATGATGGCATTGACCTGATCAATGGCGGTTTCCAAAGGAAGGCCCGGAGGCGGCGTCAATTGTAAGGTGACGGCTCTGGATCGGTCCACATGTCGAATTTCGTCCGGCCCAAGAACACGGTCGACGGAGGCCACAGACCGAAGGTAAATGATGTCTCCCGAAGGTGTGGCAATGGGGGCATTGAGGATTGCATCCATGGGGTTTTCTCCAGTCGAGTCTTTGGAGATGACCTTCATGTCGCGGAGTTCACCGTTTCGTTCGTAGTCCCTGAAAAAGAGAATGCCGTCTCCGTTTGCCTGGGCAGCCAGGCCTACATCTGCCCTGGTCAGGCCGACTTTGAGCAGATCTTTGTCTCGGGGGACAACCTGCAGTTCGCTGGAGGGCATAAGGAAATTGGAAGGGTCGGGGTTCACGCTTCGTTGTCCAAAATCTCCAAACAGTGCAAACATCACTGCCTGGGCGGATGCATTTACAGCTTCCAATTCTTTTCCTTTGATATCGATTTTGATCGCGGAACCTGTGTTTCCGCCTTCCCGGAAAAGTGGCATCTGAAACGCGAAGGCAAAAGTATCCGGGGCGTTGTGGCCACTGGTGGCATAATTGAGCAGGGGCTGTAGGTCTTTTACCTTTTTTTTGTCTGCCGAAATGGCACCGTGGAACATGCGACCTTCAAAACTGACCAGGAAATAGTTTTCAATGGGCGGGGGTTCCACCTGGTTTCCTGTCATAAAGTCTATAATCGGCTGGCGTTTGTCTTCCTTGGGTTGATCTCCTCTGGCGACGGCTTCCACTTTGAATTTGTCTGAAGCGGCTTCCCAAAAAGGTCGAATGCCGGATTCGATGCGTTTGCCAATTTTGTCGAGTTGATCCAGATTGTAGCCCGGAGGCGGAATGATAAGACCAAAGACGATGTTGCGGTTGCCTTTGGGAAGATAATCCAATGGGGGCATCAGGAGCTTGATTCCGACAATGGTTCCAATTGCGAAGGCGGCAATGACACCAACCCGTAAGCTCCAACTGCGGTTGATTCTAGCGACCAGGTCAGCCACAAAATTCGGAAGCATGTGGACAATGTGCTGTAGCCATCCGATGGGGCCCCAGCTTTTTCCTGGTTTCACTCCTTCTTCCGCCCAGTCCGCCTCTTTGGCATCTTTGCGGTGAAGAAATCTGGCGGCGGCGGCTGGAATGACGGTGAGAGAAACCAGTAGGCTGAGAGCGACGGCGGCCATGATGGCATAGGCGATGTCCTTGAAGAGTTGGCCTGCGGTTTCCTGAATCAGAAGAATGGGGAAGAACACGGCCATGGTGGTAATGGTTGAGGCCACGACGGCTCCTCCCACTTCAGTGGCTCCATCATGGGCCGCGATTCTTGCCGTTTTGCCCATTTCCAGATGCCGGAATATGTTTTCGATGACCACAATCGCATTGTCTACTACCATGCCGACGGCAAAGGCCATGCCTGCCAGGGAGATGATATTTACAGAGCGGCCAAGGGCTACCAGCACCACGATGGCTGCAATGACTGAGACTGGGATGGCCAAGGCAATGATGCCGATGGTGCGGAAGGATTTGAGGAAGAAGAGCAGGGTCAGCGTGGCGAGGATGCCTCCGTAGATGATATTGCTGCGGACGAGTTTGATCGCGTCCCGGACGTAGGTCGTGGCGTCGTATACCTGTACGAGTTCGAGCTGGCCGTTGATGCCGAGTTGGCGGGCCTGTTGGTCGAGCAAACCATCCGGAGCATTCATCGCGGCGATCTCTTCCTTGATCAGGTCCATGGTTTCAATGAGGTTGCCGCCCCGTTGAAGTTGGAAATTGAAGAAGGGCATTTGGTGGCCTCTGGATCGAGCCCAGTCCGTCTTTTCTTTGTAAGTTTCGATGACTTCTGCCACATCCCGAAGATAGACGGGTCCTGCTGCATCCCTGCGGACGATCATGTTCATCACGGCCTCGGTATTCTCAAAACGTCCGGTGGCTCGGATGCGGATGTCGGATTTGCCTTCCTGGAGTTTTCCGCCGGAAAAGTTGCGGTTGGCGGTGTTGATGGTCTGTTGAAGCTGAGCCCAGGTGATTTTTCGTGCGGCCAGGGCATTGGGGTCTACCCGGATTTGCAGTTCCGTCAGACGACCACCCCGAACTCCAACTTCCGAGACGCCCTTCAGGCGGTTAAAGCGGGGTTTCATTTGCCGCTCCATAAAGTCAAAGAGGGTCGTGCCATCAAACTCAGGGTCCGTGCAGGCCAGGCCCACCCAGGCGATGAAATCGACGGATTCCGGGTCGACATCCTTCACCACAGGCTTTAGGACGGCTTCCGGATATCCCGGGACTTCGTCCAGTTTCTGGAGTACTTCGGCTTTGGCTTTTTCCAGATCGGTGCCGGTTTCAAATTCGAGCCGAACCACGCCTTGCCCGGCCTTACTGTTGCTGGTGAGGGAAATCAGACCGCTGACATCACTGAGTGCTTTTTCCTGCTCTTCGATGATGTCACTTTCGATTTCTTCAGCAGAGGCACTTTCCCAGAAGGTGGAGATGGAGATGACGACTGAGTCGACCTCCGGCTTCATTTGGACGGGCACACTGGTCAAGGCCATGGCTCCCGCCAACAAGGCCAGGCCAATCCCCACAGCTACCGAGATCGGTTGGCGAATGCAGTAGTCAACTAGCTTCATTTTGCCGGTTTTTGAGGAGGTGTGCCAGGTTGGTTTTTGGGTTTCACAATCACCGATTGCCCTGGGATCAAGCGTTGGTTGCCTTCCACGATGACTTGGTCACCAGCTTTGAAACCGGCATCGGTAGCATCGATGAAGACGTGGCCTTCCCTTTCAAAAGAGATGCTGATGGGAATGGCTTTGCCAGTAGGCAGGGGTTGTTCTCCTTTGGGAGGCTGGACAATTTGTATTACGGTGCCCCTTTGGGAATGTACGATGGCGTTGACTGGAAGGCGCAGGTATTCAGTTTTTTCCCCGATTGGAACAATGCCAGTAATGGATTCCCCAGGAGTCAGCTCCCCGTTTACATTGGGTATCGAGGCGATAGCCGTGTACAACTGGCTCCGACTCTCTACTTCTGGAATGTAGGTGATTTTTGTAGGATGAAAGATTCTTCCCGTGGAAGATTGGCGGACTTTGAAATCTTCAGTGTCTGTGGAGGCTCGTCCGAGGTATTTTGCCGGCACTCGTAACCAGGCCTCAATGGGATCTACGGCGACCAAGGTGACAACTGTTGCGCCAGATGCTACCCACTCTCCGGTTTCTGCGTGTCGGGCGACTACAATTCCGTCGAAGGGGGCTTTTACGGTCAGGTCATCCTGTTGAATGTTCAGAAGATCGAGGCGACTTTTGGCCTCGGTGATTCCATCAGTCGCCACCTTGAGTTGAGCACTGGCCACCGTCATGGCTTTCTCTGCATCCAGTACCGCACTTTTGGAGACGGCTTTGGAGGCACTGAGCTTTTGCTTCATATCGAGGTCGGTCTCGGCACGGGTGAGTTCGGCCTGGCGTTGTTTGTGCAGATTTTCCGAAGAGGTGAGGCGGGCTTTGCCTTCCTGGAGCTGTGCCTTGAGGCGACGTGGGTCCAGCAGTGCCAGTGGATCACCCTTTTTGACTTCATCGCCTTCTTTCACCAGTATTTGCAGGACGACGCCTTCTTCCTGAGCAGCCACATCACTCTTGGAGATGGACTGGATAACCCCAGTGACGACGACTTGTTCTCGGGTCAATTCGACTTCCGCAGGGACCGCATACACGGAGGCGGGTGGCATTTGCGGTGGGCCGCCGGCGGGTGGTCCTTTTCCACCGGCTCCAGCTGTGGGTGCGTCCCGAATCAACTGGATGACCACAAAGGTCACCACCACCAAAAGCACGACCAGGACAGTGATGACTTTGGTTTTTGATCCAGGATTAGGGGATTCTTGGGGGGTATCCATAATAGAAGGGCGAACAGCTTTCAGTTCCTCTTCTGTTTCGCAAGCTGAAATCTACCATGTGGAGAAGATGTGGCGCATGCTTCCAGCTTGCGATTAGCCGGTATCGATATGGTGGAAGTGGGTTCCACTATTTGGCAAAGGGCTTGAGTCTCTCAATAATTTCCGTGGGTGAGGCCGAATCCTTTTGAGTGAATTCGCGTAGTTCGGGCAGGGTTGCTCCGAAGTGGGTGGCAATGGGCGGGGTAAGGGCTTCATTGTGATCAGAAGGTTCCGGCAAGCGATGGGATATGGCCAGAGACCTGGCAATTTGGTGTATGGCTTCGAGCAGTGGCGGGCGGGCTTCTTCCAGGAGTTCGGCGGAGGCGAGGACATCTGCCATTTTGAGGCGACGTGCGGCTTGTTGTTGGGCGTTCTCCATGGCGGCCTGTTCTTCCGCTGTCAGTGGAGGCGGTGAGGGGGCTTCCGTTGCCAGTTTATCGGAAAGGGGGCGACTGGAGCGAAATGTGGAGGCAATGAGTCCGCTGCTTTCCATGCGTTCGAGAGCTTTGGCAGTATTTTCATCAATGACTTCCAAGTGGACGGGGGCACCGAATTCGGCATTTTTACCAGTGAAAAGTTCTTCATGGAGATCTTCAATGAGAGGGCGGTATTTCTCTGCATCTTTGGCGACAACCAAAACCACCGTGTGATCACCTTCTTGTGGAAAGCGTTCTTCACAACGGATCAGAGCATCGTCCATGCGTTCCTTGAGACGTTGCCCAAAGGCAAGTGGGCGATCTGTGGGGAGTTGTTCTTTTTCGTTAGGAGATTTTTGGGTTTCGGGAATTTGGGTAACCAGTTGTTCCAGTTTCTCCAAGAAGACTTGGGAGCCGCTGGTGAATTTGATCTCCTCAAGGTTGCCAAGATTGTCGAGCACTCCATCCGCCAGAGCCTTTTTGTTGGCTAATTTGCTAAGCATGGCGTGTTCGATGGTTTCTTTGGCAACCAAGTGGTACACGGTGACCGCATTGGTCTGGTGTTTTCGCCATGCTCTGGCGATCCGTTGCTCCAATTTGGCAGGATTCCAGGGGAGGTCACAATTGACGACGATGCTGGCGTTCTGAAGATTCAACCCAGTGCTGCCACTGTCTGTACTCAGGAAGACTCGGCATTGGGGGTCACTCTTGAAGGCGTTGATTTCTCCGCGGCGTTTCTTCTGTGGGACCGAGCCAGTATGCCATGCGTACCCGAAGTTTAAGCGTTGGCATAGATCCCGGACGAGTTCGAGCATGCGTTCCCATTCCGAAAAGATGATGACCTTGGCGTTGTTTTCATAGGCATCGGTCAGAATGTTTTCCAGCTCTGCCAGTTTCGGGCAGGAGCGGTCTTCCCGGTCCAGAATGAAATTGGTGTCACACACCATCCGCATACAGGCCAGCTTCCTCTGGAGAATTTCCATCTCCTCTTTGCGAAGTGGGCGTTGACGTGCGGCAGAGAGTAGGCGTTTGGCGATGAAATTGTGCTCTTCGTAGGCGACGGCTTGCTTTTGATTGAGTTTGACGAATCGGGTGTGGTCAGTTCGTTCGGGAAGTTCTGTTTCTACATCAGCCTTGCGTCGCCGTTTCATGTAGGGGGCGACCAGATCGTGGAGCACGTCGAGGTTTTTGTAGCCATCCGGTCGGCCGTCTTCATCCAATTGATAGAATTCACGGTTGAAGCGGAACAAGGGTCCCAGTAGATCCGGATTCAGGAAATCCATGAGGGAATACAACTCATCAATGCGGTTCTCAATGGGGGTTCCGGTCAGGACAAAGGCGTAGCGGCTTTTGAGCCGTTTGATGGCTCGGGCGGTTTTTGTGTTCCAGTTTTTGATCCGTTGAGCTTCGTCCAGTACAATGACATCCGGTTTCATGTGTTCATTGACATCCAGAGAGTCTCGAAGCATCTGCTCATAATTCACGATGGTAAAAAAAGTGGAGTGGGTGTAGTGCTGGAGTCGCTGCTCTTTTAAACCATAGACGATTCGGTAGGGTAAACCGGTAAACTTTTGAATTTGCTCTTCCCATTCGGTTTTGAGGGATGCAGGGGTGACGACAAGTACGCGGCGAGCTTGTCCAAGCCGGTGAAGCAATGCACAGGCGGCAATTGCCTGAATGGTTTTGCCCAGTCCCATTTCGTCAGCAAGCAGGGCTCTTTCCGTGAAGGCAAGGTGTAGCATGCCTTCACGCTGGTAAGGGTAAAGTGCGACAGTGGTTTCCTGTGGCGGCCATTCTCCGCTTTGTACCTTTTGTTCGTACTCACGTCGTAGTTGGGTCCGCTCCTCGGATTGGCGGCGGCTTGTCATCCACGGGATGATTTCCTGGGAAATCCCTACTTTTGCTCCGAGCTTGATGGATTTTTCCACCTTCTCCAGTGCCTCTTCCGGAGAAACAGTGTTCAGTTGTCCGGATTCGTTGAATAATTTGCGAATGCCCGGTGAGGCCTTTCGGTCCTTATCCCGAAGTCGAAGAGTGGAGGCGTTCCGGTCCAGCTCAACCCATGGGCGTTGGGCTCCCTGTTGTTGGGCAGTTTTGTATTGGGAGCGAAATCTGCGTTGCAGGAGCAGCAAAGTGGCTTCCACATGTTTGCAGGTTCCCAGATTGTTGGTGCGGAAATCTGCACAAGTGCAAGCAAAGGCCTTTTCACGGATGTCGCGGATCTCCACATCGTACGACTGCCCGCTTCCTGAATCGATCCGGAAATGGGAATGTATGGGGTGCTGCGGGTTATGGTTGGTAATGGAAAAGGCCTCCTCTTTGCCCCTGACCTTTCGTCGGTTCAGCTCATCCTCATCCGTGGTCCTCCAGTTATGCATGGGAGGCACATGAAGCTCTGGCTTCTTTTTTCTAGTGGTTTTCTTCTTTTTCTTTTTGGGAGAAGCTGCCATTTGCGGCATGCAAGAGACATGAGGAGAGGGGTCAAGTTTTGCGTGTTGGTTTGTGCTGTTTTTTGAGAAGGGTGGACGGAGTGGACTGGATGGACGAAGTGGACGGGGTGGTTTGTTGGGTTGCCATGTCTAGTCTATGGCCAAATCCTGCCTTGTTCACTAGGCTTACTTCGTTCACAAAGTTCGCTCATTTGTCTTCCATGAAAATTTTTTTCAAAAACAGCTTGCCAAAGCTTTTTGAATAACCATTCTCTCCCGCTTTCCAATGTTGTCCCGTTCGTCTAGTCAGGCCTAGGACACCGGGTTTTCATCCCGGCAACAGGGGTTCGAATCCCCTACGGGACGCCATTTTTTCTGAAGAGCGGAATTTCTTCCATTTAGCTGTTCAGCCACCCATTCCAAACGGCTCCACCGTATACGAGTGTAAAGTAGGCAAAGGTCAGGGTTAACCCATGGAATCCCAACTTCAGCCAGTAGTTGGAGAGGTGTGGCTTGGCGTCAAAGCCAAAGAATTGGATGAAGAGGCGAATCCCCCAGAAGATGGCGATAAAGCCGCTGATGGCGATTCCGAGTGGATGGTTGCTGACCAAGTGTTCCGGGAAGAAAACGGAAACCAGCCCAAATGCCAAAATGGTTAGCCAGACGTAGCCGCCGTGGGTCCAGATGATGTGGCGGGAGAGGTCATTGAGTTTGGTCAACTCGGTTTTCCAGTTCAGGACTTTGGTCATGACGGCTCCGGCGCTGAGGATGCCCAGGTGTGTTATGCCGCCGAGGAAAACGGCCGTTTCCAGGTTTAGTCCATAGTTAGTACCCAGGCATTGATTTTAAAGAGTCCAAAGTGGAGGACGAAGATGATGCCTGCGCAGGCTACCCAACCTTGAAGTAGCCAGTATTGGTTTGGGATGTGTCCGGATGCATGGAGGAGGAGAACACCAACCAGGAAATTAAGGGTTCCTCCCCGGAGAATCTCATTTTTTTTGTTTATGCATTGAGGGGCTTTTGATCGAAATGGGGTTGGATCCATGCCGATCCAGCCCAACAAATAGGTCGGAGCATTCTTTGTACTGCTATTGCCCACCGGGTGATGGATCCATGTCAACCACTTGAAATTGGCAAACATCAGTGTGGCCAGAGTCCACATGTAAACCCAGGTCTCCATCTGATACCCCGTCACTTCATCGGCAATGAAGGCCAGCAGGAGGGAGATGCTTATGGTGTCATGGAGTTTCATTGGGCATCGCAACCAGGTGAAAAATTTCGACGAAGCTTTTGTTGAAGCCTTGGATAAAGGGTAATGAGGAGAACCCCAGAAACGTGAAAAGTAGCTTCAGGAGCTTGTCGGTGAGGGCTTTTGTGTGGGTTTGATTGGGGGACTCGTCATGCAGCCAAAACAAGAGCAAACCCATTTGAAGGTACCACACCAGCGATCCCAGTATGGGGCGGATTTCTTTGCCCACTTTGAGTCCGTCTTCCTGAAAGGCGTTGTCCAGGATGTTGATGATTTTCTCTTTGATGGGCCGGTTTTGTTCGCTGAAAGGGGAGGTCGGATTTGAACGATCCAGTGCGGATCTGGAAAGAACTTTGAGGAAATTCCGGTTGGGCAACAACTCCTTGAATTTGGCTTCAAAGAAATCAGCCAGTTGTTGTTCCAGTGGTTTGTGCTGAACAAAGATTTGCTCCACGTAGCTCAGGGTTTTTTCAAGAGAGGACTGATAAAAGAAGAGGACGACTTCTTCTTTGTTTTGAAAATAGTAATAAGCCGAGCCCAGGCTGACTTTTGCCTCCTTTGCGATCTCCCTCATCGTCGTTTTCTCGTATCCTTTGGCTTTGAACAAGCGAAGGGATGTCTCCGTCAGGTGATTCTTGGTGGTGAGGGCTTTTTGAGTACCCCGACTGCTGTCTCCTTGGTTTTTCATAAAAATTGAACATGTTCAAAATAGTTCATGGGAATTGATTTTGTCAACTTTGATTGGTTTCTTTTGGTTCTGATTTCTTTCCGCTCCCTGCCGCGGTTGTTGGCCGTATCTTCTCTCCAGGGGAGGTTTTTTTGTATTTGGGTGGAAAAATTTCTCGAAATTCGAGCCGATCCGTTAATTGTGTGGGCTACATGGCTTTACTGAAAATTCAGAATCTCGTGAAATCATACCCATCACCGGATGGCGGAGTTGTCCGAGTGTTGGATGTTCCGGAGTTTTCCATGGAGAAAGGGGAGCAGGTGGCCTTGCAAGGGGATAGTGGTTCCGGGAAAACCACGTTTTTGCATTTGCTCTCGGGTATTTTGCAGCCGGATCAGGGAACCATCTTTTTGAATGGAGAAGATATTACCATGCTGGGTGAGGCAGAGCGGGACCGTCTGCGTGCCACCTCCATCGGGTACATTTTTCAGACGTTTAATCTGTTGCAGGGCTTTACATGCCTGGAGAATGTGTTGCTCGGGATGAGCTTTGGCCCTGGAGCTGATGAAACCAGGGCGAAGGAATTGCTGGATCGGGTTGGGCTATCTGATCGCTTTCATCATCATCCGCGGCAGTTGTCGATTGGCCAACAACAACGGGTTGCTGTAGCTAGAGCCTTGGCGAACAAACCGAGCTTGGTTCTGGCCGATGAGCCCACAGGAAATCTTGATCCGGAAAACACGCATTTGGCCATTGATCTGATGCGGGAGCTATGTTCTGAAAATGATGCAGGATTGTTGCTGGTGAGTCACGATGTTAAGGTCGTAGAGTCATTGCCGCGAAAAGAAGTGTGGGATGACATGAATGTATTATTATCAAAGGGGAAGCAGAAATGAAGGGTTCAGCACTATGGATTGCATGGAAGAGTCTTCAGCAGCATGCTCTTTCGACTTGGATTGCCGCAGTTTCGATTGCTTTGGCTGGCGGGTTGCTGATGTCGGTCTGGACTTTGCGGATCGAGGCGGAAAATACGTTTGCCCGGTCTACCTGTGGGTTTGATGCCGTGTTGGGACCCCGTAGTTCAAAATTGCAGCTGGTTCTAAACTCCATCTTTCATCTGGAGGCTTCTCCTGGCACAATTCCTGGCAGTACCGAGATGCAGTTGAAACGTCATCCGATGATACGAAATGCGTTTAAGCGGGTCATCCCGATTGCTGTTGGTGACAATTACAAAGGCTATCGACTGGTGGGTACGACGAGTACATTGTTCACCGAACATGAATATGCCGAGGGCAAAAAGTTTCAAATTGCAGGGGAGGGGAGTTACTTTTCTGCCGATGCCAAGGAAGCGGTTGCCGGAAGTTTTGCAGCGAAAAAGCTGGGCCTGAAAGTTGGGGATACGTTTCAACCTTACCATGGTCTGACCTATGTGGAAGGTACACAACATGAG
>CAYSOI010000078.1:0-12528 GCA_964432425.1 uncultured Opitutales bacterium
TTATCGTGCTTATACTATCTCTCATAATAAATTTCCGAAACTCTTTCGTGCTAACCGCCCCTCCGAGAACTTCGGCATGACTATTTTTGAGAACCACTATACAAAGCCAAAACACGCTGAAGCGTGAACTCCAACAAAGAGTATCGGCTCACTATGGGCTGGCACAGTGAATAGTTTTTATCCACCATGAGGCGTGAATGAGCAAAATTTACCCTCTGGAGGCTTATCCAGGAGTTTGGCGGTGTTTCTGGCAGGCTTTGTCCTGATTTCATCGTTGGCTCTGGCGACTTGGCTAAAAACCTGGAACCAACATCAGTCTTTGGCTGCATTCCGGGAGCTGGCGGCCAACAATGCAGCCTTCGTGGAGCAAATGCGTTTGCCGCGATCCCCGGAGTTGGCAAAGCGGTTGGCAAGGATTCTGGATATGGGGGTGGGGTTTAAGTTTGATAATGGTCAGAGCGGGGAATGGCCGAAAAGCCTGGAGCCGATTATCGAGGAGTTGACTGCCCAAAACCAGGCCGTGGCCAAACTCGTGGATGACTACGAAATAGCCACAGCGCCAATCGTTGATTCGGATACCGACCTAATCCTGATTCGCCCCCTGGCCGAAGATGGAAAGCAATTTTCGAGCGGAGTCCTGATTCCGGCCCTGGGTCTGGCCATTGTTTGTGGTGGCTTAGGATTGATTTTGGCCAAGACAGTTGTGAGCCCTCTGGGAAGTTTGACGAATTGGCTGCCGAACCTGGATATTGAACCTCATGCGGAAAAAAATCCCATTTCGCCAGCCATTCTAAATCGCAGAGATGAAATCGGAGCGTTGGCCAGAGCGTTGGACCAAACCACGGATCGTCTGCAAAAAGAGCAACAACTTCGCCAACAATCCGCACGATTGGCAACTTTGGGAAGAATTGCCACAAGCCTGGCACATGAGATCAAGAATCCCGCCGCTGCCATCGGGATGCATGCCGACCTGTTGGATCAAAACGCCAAGCCGGAACAAAAGGAATCGGTTGGGTTGATCAAAGAAGAAGTCGAGCGGATTACGGATTTGGTCAACCAATGGTTGTTTGTAGCGAAGGCACGTCCGGGATCGCGAAGTGTGCAAGATCTGGGAGTGTTGTTGAACAATGTCCACCGCCGCCTGTCTCCTGCTTTTGCCCATGCGAATGTCAGACTACACCTGAATATAGAGCAGAACCTGCAAATTGAGGCGGATGGAGCCAGGATGGAACAGGTGATCCGCAACCTTCTGCTCAATGCGGCACAAGCGATGCCCAAGGGGGGAGATATCAAGGTGACTCTCAGTACAAAAGGTCAGACTGGCATTCTTCAGGTTGCGGATCAGGGACCAGGATTTTCCAAAGAAGCTCTGTCAAGATTTGGAGAACCTTTCTTTTCGGAAAAGGAAGGAGGCATGGGCATAGGCCTGACTCTGGCAAAAGATGTTGTGGAGGCTCATGGAGGAAAGATTCATCCGGAAAACCTGAAGGATGGCGGCGCCGTTGTGATTTGTGAACTTCCGCTGGCCAATTCTGAAGAATCATGAAAGCAACCCGCATCCTTATCGTTGAAGACAATCGGGCCTTGAGTCTGGCCCTTGCGGCAGCGGTCAGTCAGTCCGGAGCCACCACAGAAATTGTGGCAACCGCTACGCAAGCCAGAGAAAAGTTGGAAAATGCCAGATTTCCCTTTGCAGCTATGATTCTGGACATTGGGCTTCCAGACCAGAATGGTTTACAATTTCTGGAGAGTTTGCCGGCCAGTTGCCGGCCACCCACCCTTGTCATTACGGCACACGGCGAACTGGACAACACCATCCATGCCCGGAAGCTGGGGGTTCAGGAATTTTTTACCAAACCTTTGGATTTTGAGCATTTCAAGACCTCCATTTCCCGACTGATCCATCAGGTCGCAGAGTCCAGCAAGGAAGCCGAAAATTCTACGGCCTACATTGGCGCAGCTCCATCCATGCGGTCCGTTTTTCAGCAGATTGCCCATGCCTGCGCCAGCCATGATCCGGTTTTGATCACAGGACAAACCGGTACCGGCAAGTCGCTCACCGCGGAGTTGATCCATCACAATGGCCCTCAAGCAGGTGGCCGTCGGGTATTCTTTCGTCCTCCGTCTCAAAACCAGACTGAAGAATTGAACCAGGCGTTGGAAAAGGCACAAAAGGGCGTACTGATTCTGGACGATCTCGGGGATTTGGAAATGGATGCCCAAACGGAACTGATCCGACAATGGGAGCAGGAACCGGAAAGTTTTCCACGCATTCTTGCCATCTCGGGAAGAAATCCGAGGGAGGCGGTCGAGAAAGGGGAGTGCCGTAGCGATCTGTTTTACCGGCTCCAAGTGCTCGAAGTAAGGCTACCTTCTTTAGTAGAACGAATTGAGGATTTACCGGCTCTTTTCAGTTTCTTTCTGGCTCAACTTCAACCGGGTCGCGGATTCACAATAGAAGATGAGGTCATGAACTATTTACAGAGCCATAACTGGACGGGCAATTTGCGGGAGCTACGCAACGTTGCCTCTTTCGTAATAACGTCCTGTAGTTCCGGCTCAATCATCAGTCCCCAGCATCTTCCGGAGTATCTCCTTTCGGATGTCCCGAATTCGGATTTGGAAAGCAGGGATGATTTGGACCATGCTCTTGATCAATGGTTGGACCAATCAGGCAGTTTGGATTCCTACAAAGACTTGTCCGAGGAGCTGGAACGAAAATTGATTCAACAGCTCTTGAGGCGATTTGATGGCAAGTTGGCAAGGATGGCCAATCGCATGAATGCAAACCGAACCACTTTACGAAAAAAAATAAGGAGTGGAGTTTCTGAATAAGAACTCCAAATAACACTCTATTTAAACAATCTTTTCGCTGTTCGATAAAACGCTATTGTATAAACCTGCCATGTCATAAACATAAGCAAGGTTATCTTCTGCTTCTGAATAAGCAAACTCAGCATAAGGAGAGAAGGAGCGTAAGAGTTGCCGGACTTCCTGGAAATTTTCCGGCGAGTTTCTCTCAACACACGTGGCGATCAATTCACCTCCTTGCAAATGCCCGACTTCTTCATCTCCCCATTGTGGCAACATGTTGTGAAGTGCTTGCTCCAATACCGTTACCAAGGTCGTAAACTCCTTATCGTTGAGGGATAATGTGTACATTGAGAAACCTGTTTGTTGGGGAAAATATTGCCGCCATACCGGTAGCGGAGGTTTCTCAAAGCATACTCCATGCCTATTTGAGACAGGCAGAGTAGGGGAGGGGAGAAAAAGTTTATTCTCGGCCTGAAACCGTCGCGGTGCAAATCACACCCATCACACCCAATGCTGCGGCAATCCCCAGCATCATGGCCCGATTGGAGATTTTGCGGCTTTCGTGACGTCGCAAGATTTCCTGCGGAGAGGAGCGGCCTCCTGTTGGGTCCGTTCCAATTGACAGCCCACCTCGCTCAATCGTCTGCCCAGCCAGTTGCCCCTGAACATTCTTCATCTGATTGTCCCGATAGACCACGAAGCCGACAATACCGACGGCATGGAAAATCATAAGAAAGCCAACTATACGCAAGGGGTGCATCTATCTAAAAAGTGGGGGCATTACATGGATTTGCCTGATTTTTACAAGGCTAAAGTCCCTGCTGGCCTTAGACGAAGGGCTTTTCCTGACGTTCAAAAACGACCAAAAAACTCAAGGCTCCAGCCGGGAAACGTCCCAACCTCCCAAGCGATCCGAAACGTAAATGAAGCGGTCATGCAAACGGCCAGGACGCCCCTGCCAAAACTCATAGCGTTGGGGTACGACCAGATAGCCTCCCCAGTCGGGCGGAACTGGAAGGTCCTCTGTATTTTCAAAACGTTCGCTACACCGCAAGTAGGCCCGCTCCAGCACTTCACGGCTCTGGACCACTGCGCTTTGTGACGAAGCCCAGGCACTCAACTGGCTGTCCCGTGGGCGTTCCGAAAAGTACTGCGCCACAACATGCCGCGGCAACCTCTCCACTTTGCCTTCCACGCAGACTTGCCGAGCCATGCTGGGCCAGAAGGAATGCAAGGCCACGTTGGGGTTCTTCTCCATCTGTCGCCCTTTCTGGCTTTTCATGTTGGTGAAAAAACGGAAGCCCAGGTCATCCACGCCTTTGAGAAGCACAACCCGCGTAGAAACTCCACCGCGATCATTTTGCGTCGAGAGCGTCATGGCGGTGGCATCGACTTCTCCGGCATCCTGCGCTTCACGAATCCAAATTTGAAACTGTTCGACCGGATCTTTGTGCAAATCGGAACGACGCAGTGCACCTTCCATATACTCCCGGCGCTGGCTGGCCAAGTCCATACTATCCAATTCTGGTTCTGACATAATAGCCCCCATCAAGACAGATTCCCGGCACTCCACAATACAAAATCCTTCTCTGAAATCAGAGCTCAATATTGACAAGCCCCAAAAACCTCGTCCAATCCACCGCCACCATGGAAACACCACGATTTCTCACACCCGAAATAGCACAGGATGCCAGCGACCAGTTCGGCACCCCCATTTTTGTGTATGATGAAGCCACGTTGATGGAGCAGGCCGATTCCGCCCTCGCCTTTCCAAATGCATTCGGACTGACGGTGCGATACGCAATGAAGGCCAGCCCCAACCGTGCCATCCTGCAACTCTTTCATCAAAAGGGTCTGCACATTGATGCCAGTTCGATCTACGAAGTAGACAGAGCTATCCGGGCAGGAATTCCACCTTCC
The DNA here is from genome assembly GCA_964432425.1 of uncultured Opitutales bacterium. Taxonomy (GTDB): domain Bacteria; phylum Verrucomicrobiota; class Verrucomicrobiia; order Opitutales; family JABJCN01; genus JAYPDO01. The sequence continues at coordinate 4,735 of CAYSOI010000078.1, forward strand.
CACATCGCCCTCAGTTCCCAGGAGTTGACCAACGGCTTTGAGGAATACCTGGAAAAAGGCATCCACATTAATGCCTGTTCCGTGTGCCAACTGGAAAAGATCGGAAAAGCCGCACCTGGAAGAGAAATCGGGATTCGTGTAAACCCCGGAGTTGGTTCCGGTGCCAACAACCGGACCAATGTTGGCGGTCCCTCCTCTTCCTTTGGAGTATGGCACGAAAAACTCCCGGAAATCCAGGAAATGGTCAAACAATACAATCTGAAAGTCATTCGTATCCATACACACATCGGCTCCGGCAGTGATCCGGCAATTTGGAGCAAAGTGGCATTAATGAGCTTGGATGTCGTCCGTCAGTTTACCGACGTTCGTACACTGGACCTTGGTGGCGGCTTCAAAGTCGGTAGAATGCCCTCCGAGAATTCAACCGATCTACAGTGGATCGGAGAACCAGTGAAGCAAGCATTCGAAAATTTTGCCGAAGAAACCGGCCGGAAGATCCACCTGGAAATCGAGCCCGGCACTTTTCTTGTCGCCAACGCCTGCAACATCCTCAGCACCATTCAGGACATCACCGATACGGGTGAAGACGGCTACAATTTCCTCAAGCTTGATACAGGAATGACAGACATCCTTCGCCCCTCACTCTATGGGGCACAACACCCGATCCTGACCTTGCCGAAAGATTCCAGTTCACCAGAACAGGACTACATCATTTGCGGCCATTGTTGCGAATCCGGCGACATCCTGACTCCTGCCCAGGACCAACCGGAAGTCCTCCAGGCCCGAACCTTGCCAAAGCCGGAAATCGGGGACCTGTGCATCATTGAAGGCACGGGAGCGTATTGCTCAGGTATGCCGGCCAAGAATTACAATTCTTTCCCGGAATCTGCAGAAGTCTTGCTCCGCACCAACGGGGATCTTCGCCTGATCCGCCAACGCCAGACACTCGACCAGGTCCTCCAAAACGAAGTTTCCCTCGGATAAGGCAAACCATGCCGCCAAATTCTCTCCAGCATCTACCTCTCGGGCAACGGTTTCCGGATAGTCCGCATGCGGTTTGCGTAAGTTTGCCCACCATGGCAGATGTCATCGGCTATGAGGAAAAGGATCCCGAGACCCATGCGGCAATGAAGAGCGGATATCCCCGGTTCAAATTACCGGGGCTGGTGGCTCAGCTTCGGGATCATATTGCAGAATCTTTGGGAAACCCAAGGCAGGATGTGGTCCTGGTGACTTCGAAAAAGGCGGCCGAAGGTCTCCTCGAATTCCTCGAATGCCCTGACGCCCAAGTTGTTGAGCACGAAGACCACACCATCGTACATTTTCCAACCAATCCGGATGTTTACGCCTTGGCTCTGAAATTCCTGCAACATACCGGAAGCGGGATCTCCTCTCGGCAAGCGGAAGATCTCCTCCAGCAAAAGGGTCTGATCTCCAACGTTTTTCCTGAAACTATGCGGGATGAGAACCCGGAGCAGGTTGTCAAAGACACACTGACTGAGCTGACTTCCATTCCTCAAGCCGACATCCTACTCTGCAATTCCGGCATGAACGCCTTTTATGCAGCCTTCCTGGCAACCGCTCAAATCCAAAGGCAACAGAACCGAACCGTCTGGATTCAACTGGGCTGGCTCTACCTCGATACCTCGGAGATTCTGAAAAAATTCCTCCAACCAAAGGAACAAGTGCTCACTCTGCTCGACGTCTTTGACTTCGAAGGATTGGAACAAATATTGGCTGAAAACTCCGCCAAAGTTGCCGCCATTGTCACGGAAGCTCCTACCAATCCGCTCATCCAGACCCCGGATCTTCCCAAAATCTACGAACTGGCCCGACAGCATGGAGTCGCCCTCATTGCAGACCCAACCAGCTCGACCCCTGCCAACCTCAACCTCTTGCCCCACGCCGATGTGCTGGCCAACTCCTTGACCAAATATGCCGCCAACCAAGGCGATGTGCTGGCCGGTGCCGTGTATTTCAATCCGGAATCTCCATTCTACGCGGAGCTGAAAGAACGGACTCCACAATTTCATGAACCTCCCTACCTTCGTGACCTCCAGCGCCTGGCTCACGAAATCCAGAACTACGACCAAGTCCTCCAACAAATCAACCGGAACACCTTGGCTCTGGCCGAATATCTGGAGCAGCACCCCACAGTGAAACAAGTACACTGGGCCTATGCCGAGGACTCCAAGGAGAACTACATCCAGCTTTCCACAAAACAAAATGCCCCCGGTGGCTTAATCACCATTGACCTGAACGGCCCCATGCAACCCGTTCATGACAAGCTTCGCCTGCTCAAAAGCCCCAGCTTCGGCACCACCTGGTCCATGATTTGCCCCTTCATGTACCTGGCCCACTACGACCTGGTTTCCACCTCCCAAGGCAAAGCATTTCTTCACGACAACAACATCAATCCAGAACTCCTTCGAATCAGCGTTGGATCGGAACCGATAGAACCGTTGATGGAAGTGTTTGATGAAGCTCTTGGTGTAGTAAGAAACTAGGTTATCGGAAAATCTTTTTTCACTCCCCATTTTTCGATGCATGGAAAAAAACCTCCATGCATCGAAAAATGACCGCCAAGCATGAGAATCTCTCATACATAAATTTCAGAAGAGAAAACGTAATCCAATCCTTGGTGTAAATCCCTCAAATTTTCAAGAGTCAAAGCCTCAAAAATCAAGCCTAGACTCTTGACATCCTATGACTTCCAGACATCCTGATATATATGTTGGCTTGGTAAGCTCTATTACCTGATCGACCATAGTTGTTCAAAAAATATATGAGCAGAATGCCAAATCAACCTACCAGCAAACGGCTGAAACTAGGTCTCCCCAACTCGTACTCCAGCACAATCTCCCCAAAGAAATTAGGTAAACGACCTCCAAAGTTGTCATTGACCCAATTATATAGTGTAGTAACCTAAGAGGTGCTTATGCTCTCGCCCTCAAAAATTACCCCCTCCTTAAACTAACCTCTAGTTTGTTATTGCAATGAACAAAACATGCAGGACTCCAAGAACCCGTTACCCTCATTTTACATTTGGTGCTGTATGGCCAGTGATCGCCCTTTCACTAGCTTCAGCCAATCTGGAAGGAGCCACCCCGGTCCTCACCCCCCCGCCCTGTGACCTTCAGGTGGATGTTGGCTCCACTCTCACCTTTACAGAAGGAACGGTCACGACCTTCGTCGGCCAGGACACCAACGGATATACCGATGGCACTGGTACTGCGGCACAATTCAGTACTGATGCTCAGGGCATGGATTTTGATGTTACTGGAAACCTCTATATATCCGACACCTCCAATAACAGAATCCGAAAAGTCACTACCGCCGGAGTCGTGACCACGCACATTGGAGATGGTACAGCTGGATCGGTCAACGGAACTGGTGTTTCTGCGCAGATCAATTCTCCGAAAGATCTCATCTATACTAACTCCGGGACCATCTACTTTGCCGACAGCGGGAACAATCGAATCCGCCAATTTGATGCCGGAGCCAATGTCACCAATTTTATCGGCAAAACGACGGCGGGGGATGCGGTCGGTAAATCCGCACAAACGAAATTCGATCACCCCATCTCCATCGCCTATGATGAGGCGAACAGCTACATGTACGTGATGGATAAAAACAATTTTAAGATTAAAAAAATCGACCTCAACTTAAGCACCAACAGTAATAGCTTTTGTACGGAGTTTGTAGGAGATGGCACTGAAGGCCACAATGATGCAACCGGTACTTCTGCCCGCATTTCCTACGGCGGCATTGATATCGACAGCAGTGGCAATCTTTACCTCGCCGATACCACCAATCACTGTATCCGCAAAATCACCCCTGCCGGTGTCGTAACAACTCTGGCTGGCAGTGCGGGCAATTCTGGGGATGCAGAAGGAAGCGGAACGACGGCCAGATTCAGCAGCCCTGTAGACCTGACGATTGATGATGACGACTTTATCTACGTTGCAGACAATGGGAATAACAAAGTCAAACGGGTCACCCCCGGAGGAGTTGCCATGGATCTTGCCGGGACGGGTACTTCTGGTGTTACCGAAGGTTCTCTCATTACGGCCGAATTCGTCGCTCCTTCCTCAGTTGGATTTTATGATGAGAATATGTACATTACCCAAACGGCGAATGGCCGAGTTCGCGGATTGCTTCGCCCCGATCACTTTTGGGTCATCGATACTGACAGTGCCACCGTTTCGGTATCTCTGGAAGTAGATAACGGCATACTCACCATCGATCTCTCCCAAGGCGGAACCATCACGGCCGGCAGCAATGGCTCTGCCTCCTTCACTGTGCAGGGACTTCTCGATCAACTAAACCGTGCATTTTCCACTCTGGAATATGACCATGACATGGGCTTTACCGGCACAGACACCCTCACCTACTCCGCCACAGATGGCGTCAATTCCACCGGCGATTCCACGGTGGACATTCTAGTACAAACCAATACGCCACCTACCATCAGCACCATTGCCGATGAAAACCTGGCCAATCACGGAGTGGATGCCGACATTGATTTCACAGTTTCCGACGTGGATGGAGATTCTTTCACGGTCATTTATGCGAAAAATTCTGGAGATGCCGCAGTCACCTTAACGGACAATGGGGGAGGCAACTGGAATATCCTGATCAATCCAGACAATGGTTTTTCAGGCACTATCAGTATGTCCATCTATGCCGAGGATGAATGGGATGCAGAAACGGAGGAGCAATTCTTTGTCTACGTAAGCTACACACCCCAAGCTCCGGTTCTCGATCCAATCGGCAACCAGACCACCGACGAAGACGTTACCCTAAACCTCACCCTCTCCGCCACAGATGGCAATGGTGACCCCTTGACCTATTCGGCCGTCGTCAATTCTGGCAGTGTTACGGCCAATGTCTCCGGCACATCCCTCGATCTGATCCCGGATCCTGACTGGAACGGTACCGCCAATATCACCGTTACCGTAGATGATGGCTTTGGTGGCACGGACTCGGAGACCTTCGATTTAACAGTCAATCCAGTTAGCGACCCTCCCACTTCTGCCGATAAAACAGTGATTGGAAACGAAGATGAAGTCTTTGTCTTTGCCACATTCAATTTTCCCTACTCCGACCCGGAAAGCGACCCATTGGATTCAGTTCGTCTTCAGGCTGCTTCGGCGGGAACGTTCTGGGTCGATACCGACAGTAACTTGGCTTTAGACGGTGCCGAAGTTGCCGTGGCTAACAATGATACAGTCTCTGCGGCCGATATTGCCAAACTTTCCTTCCTACCAGATGCGGATCAAAATGGTACCGCCTACGCCACTTTCCTCTTTGAGGTCAACGACGGCACATCCTACAGCACCTCGCAATACACCATGACCATCGACATCACCGCGGTCAACGATGCCCCTACAGCCGCCGACAACACAGTCACTGCCACAGAGGACACCGTCTTCACCTTTGCTGAAGCCGACTTCGGGTACGCCGATGTCGAAAGTGATTCGTTTAATAAAGTCCGTCTTCAGGCCGGAACCGCCGGCACCCTATGGGTCGACGCCGACAGCTCCGGGACGGTCAATAACGCAGAGGTCGCCGTAGCCAACAACGATGAAGTCGCCGTAGCCGACATCCCCAAGCTCTCCTTCCTGGCTGATCTTAATGACAACGGCTTGGCCTACGCCACCTTCGACTTTGAAGTCCACGACGGCACTGTTTACTCAGCCGCTTCCTACACCATGACCATTGATGTCACGGCGGTCAACGATGCCCCCACCGCAGCTGACAACACGGTCACCGCCATTGAGGACACCGTCTTCACCTTCGCCGAGGCCAACTTCGGGTTCGCTGACGTCGACACCGGGGACACACTCGAAAAAGTTCGCCTTCAGGCTGGAACCGCGGGCACCCTTTGGGTCGATGCCGACAGCTCCGGTACGGTCAACAACGCGGAGGTCGCCGTGGCCAACAATGATGAAGTCGCTGTTGCGGACATTCCCAAGCTCTCCTTCCTCGCTGATCTCAATGACAACGGCTTGGCTTACGCCACCTTCGACTTTGAAGTCCACGATGGCACTGTTTACTCAGCCGCTTCCTACACCATGACCATCGATGTCACGGCGGTCAACGATGCCCCCACCGCGGCCGACAACACGGTCACCGCTACGGAGGACACCGTCTTTACCTTCGCCGATGCCGACTTCGGGTTCGCTGACATCGACACCGGGGACACCCTCAACAAAGTCCGGCTCCAGGCCGGAACCGCTGGCACCCTTTGGGTCGACGCCGACAGCTCTGGTACGGTCAACAATGCTGAAGTTGCAGTGGCCAACAACGATGAAGTCGCCGTCGCCGACATCCCCAAGCTCTCCTTCCTCGCCGATCTCAACGACAATGGCTTGGCCTACGCCACCTTCGATTTTGAAGTCCATGACGGCACCGTCTTCAGCGCCGCGTCCTACACCATGACCATTGATGTCACCGCAGTCAACGATGCCCCCACCGCAGCCGACAACACTGTCACCGCCACAGAGGACACCGTCTTCACCTTCGCCGAAGCCGACTTCGGGTACGCAGATGTGGAAAGTGATACTTTTAATAAAATCCGGCTTCAAGCCGGAACCGCTGGCACCCTTTGGGTCGACGCCGACAGCTCTGGTACGGTCAACAACGCCGAGGTCGCCGTGGCCAACAATGATGAAGTCGCTGTGGCGGATATCCCCAAGCTCTCTTTCCTGGCCGATCTCAACGACAACGGACTGGCCTATGCGACCTTCGACTTTGAAGTGCACGACGGCACCGTCTTCAGCACCGCGTCCTACACCATGACCATTGATGTCACGGCGGTCAACGATGCCCCCACCGCAGCCGACAACACGGTCACCGCCATTGAGGACACCGTCTTCACTTTTGCTGAAGCCGACTTCGGATTCGCTGACGTCGACACCGGGGACACCCTCGACAAAGTTCGGCTTCAGGCCGGAACCGCCGGCACCCTTTGGGTCGACGCCGACAGCTCCGGTACGGTCAACAATGCCGAGGTCGCCGTAGCCAACAACGATGAAGTCGCTGTGGCGGATATCCCCAAGCTCTCTTTCCTGGCCGACCTCAACGACAACGGACTGGCCTACGCGACGTTCGACTTTGAAGTCCATGATGGCACCGTATACTCTGCCGCTTCCTACACCATGACCATTGATGTCACCGCGGTCAACGATGCCCCCACTGCAGCCGACAACACGGTCACCGCCATTGAGGACACCGTCTTCACCTTCGCCGAGGCCGACTTCGGGTTCGCTGACATCGACACCGGGGACACCCTCGACAAAGTACGCCTCCAAGCCGGAACCGCTGGCACCCTTTGGGTCGACGCCGACAGCTCCGGTACGGTCAATAACGCGGAGGTCGCCGTGGCCAATAACGATGAAGTCGCCGTAGCCGACATCCCCAAGCTCTCCTTCCTGGCTGATCTTAATGACAACGGCCTGGCCTACGCCACGTTCGATTTTGAAGTGCATGACGGCACTGTTTACTCCGCTGCATCCTACACCATGACCATTGATGTCACGGCAGTCAACGATGCCCCCACCGCGGCCGACAACACAGTCACCGCCATTGAGGACACCGTCTTCACTTTTGCTGAAGCCAACTTCGGATTCGCTGACGTCGACACCGGAGATACCCTCGACAAAGTCAGACTTCAGGCTGGAACCGCTGGCACTCTTTGGGTCGACGCCGACAGCTCCGGTACGGTCAATAACGCCGAGGTCGCCGTGGCCAACAACGATGAAGTCGCCGTGGCCGACATCCCCAAGCTCT
>CAYSOI010000079.1:0-12502 GCA_964432425.1 uncultured Opitutales bacterium
GGAAATTCGTGTACGATCAAAATATTTGGGAATGGGGGCTAGCTTAATCAGCGGATATACGATGGGCCTCAGTTGATGGAGTCCACGGATGTAATCTCCCTGAAAGATCAAGCTTTTGGCCAAATGCATGGCATCATTGTCAACCGCATGTGTGATATTCAAACTCCGAAATCGATTAAGCTCCTGCTCAAAGCCACCATGCCTCCGGGTAAATACATTGAGGGAGCCCTTATGATTCACTTCGATTAACCTCTGGGCGGAACTGATTCTCAACATCTCGGTCGGTGAGGTGGGATCATTGAGCCTTCTTCGAATCTCTGGCTCGTATTTTGCCTCTTTCTCAAGGAGGCTTTTGATAAACTGATCCCCTTGAGCCGAACTCCGCATTTTGATTAAGTACCTTATTCCTTTCTGGGGCTGCTGAAGAGCGTTGAGTGTGAAAATAGGCCGTTCTTCCAAAATTTCTGGTGGGGGAAACCTTGCTGTAAAATTAGCCGCATTCATTAAGGGCTTTGGATCGGTTCGAACGTAAAAGAGTCGATGCCCAGGTGCAGCATGATTGGCCAAACTTTTGTACCATTGTTCGCCAGCAAGATAGCCATTCTTGACTTGTGCGTAAAACTCCTCGGTTTCCGCCCCAAGGGAGATCGGAGCAGGAATAAATCCTTCGGCTAATAAGGCAATGTATTGCTTAATGATTTGACGCCGGACAATGACAGTTTTGTGAATCACTCCCTCCGTCGAAGGTTTGGAATTCTTATTAATCAGGATTCTGCCCTTTAATTTAAAATGATCACGACTGGCGTAATGAATCTCCTCGGGAGTATCAGGCCGGGGAGTGATCCTCACAGGCAAATTATCCTGAATGGATTCATTGGCCATCACCTCAAACCCTTCAAAGGGGAAGAATTTATAGGGAAAATCCGGATTAGGCTTATGGATCAGCATAGGAAAGCGATCTGCCCCCTTAACGTTAAATAGGTAAGATTCCCCGACATTCAATGTGACGGCTGGGTTTGCCTGGCCGGAATATCCATTCCCATGAAAGCGATATCCAATGTTTGGATTTGCCTCAATATTGAACTCCTTGGCTAATCGATATCGGATGGCTCCATTTTGGTCGACCCCCTTAATAATGCGACCTCGGTCAAGATCTTCAACCCATCCTTCAATGATGACTTTGTCTCTGCCACTCAATGTCGCTGGAACTCCCAACGATCCGTAGCGCTGGAGGTAATAGTTCGGGCCCTGTGGGGGAGGCAAGGGCTCTTCTTCCTCTTCCAGCAGGTTGTCCTGAGCACTAATCTGGATGGAAAATAACCCCGCACAACAGAACACAAGCATCCGAAGAAGCAACAATCTGTTGTTGAGGTACATCATAAATGTTGGGATCAAAGTTCGCGGTTGAGTTCATCAAACCACTCGGAAGCACGAATTTTGGGGTCCTGCAAGCCTTCCTGTAGTACATTTCTGGCATCTCCAGCATGCCCTAATTTCTTTAAGCATCGGGCATGGTAAAGCATGCCTTGTGCTGCCCAATTGGAATAGCGGCGATAGCGGACATAGGTAGCCTCAAAATAAGGAAACGCCTTATCAATCTGATTCTGATCATAGTAGGTAAGACCCATCTTGAAGGAGGCTTCTGCATGCAGTGGCCCTTTCCAACCGGAGTAGCTGGCAATATCTCGATAAATCAGAATTGCAGATGTATTGTCACCAAGGACCCGATTCATATCTCCCATTCCCATTCTGGCAACTCCGCCGAGTTTTCCGGCAGGGTAACGTTCGTAAGCAATTTTGTAGTACTTCAGGGCTAGCTGATGGTACATCTCCTTTTGTTGCGGTGATGGAGCCCTGCCAGCATTGTCTCTTTCAAGTTTGGAAAGCAAAATCAAAGCTGGCAACTCCGCATCCTCTGTCCCCGGAAACGATTTCAATATACTGGCCAGTGCAATTTTAGCTTTTTGCCCAGCAATGAGAGAGCCGTTATCCAGATTGTATTCAGCCATCCAAAGCAAAGTACCAGGACTGGCTTTCTGAAAATCTGGAATATCAAAAAACTGAGGCAGAGTGAAAGACGCCTCTTCTTTTAAACTGGTGCCTTCGTCTTTATAAACGTAATCCAGAAACATCATGAGGCGGTACTTCAAGGTATCCCGGCCATCATTCATGGTTTGCTGTAGTAGGTCTGTAAACGTTTCTTTAGGCGGCTTCGGAGGCATGCCCTCCAGTCGGCTCTTATAATCCTGAAACATGGGGTCCAATGTGGAGACATCCGCCATCGCCTCCTTCCGAAATTCTGCATTCAAAGTGAACTTGTCTTTCACTTCGTCTGCCATCTTCCCAAAATTCCCTAAAATGAGAAACAGTTCATTTCTATCCGCCAGCACCTTATCCCTCCATGCCTTATCTTCCTTCATTTTCTTCAGGAAATTGAAGGTGTCGGTAAACCGGGCATGATACTCATCGTACTTCTCATTATATTTTCTGAGAGTTTCATCCACCCCAAGCCCGTCACGATCATTACCTAAGGAAATGATGGTTTCGTAGTATCGTTTGAACATTTCACGGGGATCCCCCAATAGTTCATCCAACCGGGCTATTTCAATCTGAGCTTTTGAGTGGTCTCCTTCCTCATGCGTGTCGATGTATTTTTGCAGAATGGACTTTGCCGCCCGATAGCCGTCCGGAGTCTCAGGTTTTTCACTCAAAGACATCGCTTCGTAGACGGCGTAATCGATAAACTTGAAGTCCTTGGCTAGAGTTCCGTAGTCCATTTCAAACACGACGTTTTTGTAGTGCTGAATAGCCAAATCTTCCTTGGGAGGGTCTTCCGCTGCGGCCATATCTCCCATAAAGACTTCCGCCTCAATCACCATTTTGCTCTTAGGGTATTTATTTTTAAACTCGGTGAAGTTGGATCGGGCGGTTTCAAAATCTTCCATGCCCTTCGCACACACTCCCCTGCGGAACATGGCATCCTCGTAGTAGTCGCTCTTTGGGAATTCCTTTACGACAATATCGAAATGCTTGTGGCCCCGTTCATACTCCTGTTGATACAGCAGAGCCAGACCAGACCAGTAGTGCAGGCCATTATGCATATCCGGCTTTTTGTCTCCTTCCACCTTCTTCGCCAACTCCTCAAACGTTTCAATCAATTCGTTCCACTTGGTCTCATCGTGCTCTCCACGCTGTATCCAGCCACTGCCCATCATGAACACAACATTGTTGGCCAACTTGTCCTCCGGCTTCACATCCAGCAGCTTGGTACACAAACCCCACATCTCATCAAAGTTTTCATTACTTTCCTGACGAAATGCGTCCGCTTCTGGAGGGGTTTGAGCCGTATCTGCTTTGGTTTTTAGATTCTGGGCCTGATCCCGATAAATATTCGCAAGGCGCAGCCCCACTTCATAGGCATATTTTTGAAACTCAGGATTTTTCAGATAGCGGTCCGCGATTTCCCGGGCAACACCCCGCTTTTTTACTTTCTCTGCCAGAACAAAAGTCGCATACAGGTAATTTTCCCGATTCTCCTTACTTGCCTTGGGGTAGTCCGTCACAAGCCCCATAAATCCCCAGAAGGCCTCCCAATTTCTTCCCATCGCCTGATAATTCTGGGCCTTACGCCAACGAAGGTCCTTGGAGTAGTCCGTTTTGGGATCTTTCAGCAAATCATCCACCCGCTTCTTTTTCCGCACGAGGGAATCCCACTCAAATTCCAAGTCTCCCAAAAGTTTTTCTTCATCCTTCCGGAAATTGTCCCCAAATTTCTTTTTTCTATTCCGATAATAATTCAGTCGAGGCTTCAAGTCATCCATCAACCCTTTATAGGAAGAGGAGATTTCCTTGGGAGTCATGGTCAGGGAATAAAAGAGAGAGGCCTTATCATTCTTTGGAGGATCCTTGGTGGCTAACGCATCTCCAGCTTGCAGAAATTGAAAGTTCAGACGGGGATCAAAACGGGACTTGGTGCTGGTGTTCAAATGGGGCAACAACACGTCAATCTTGTCATACATTTCTTTATCCACGTATGCTTCGGTCAAAGCGGCGGCCGCCATTGTTCGTTTCTCCCGGTCACGGGAAAGTTTCAGAAATTGCTCAAACCAAGGCATCCCCGTCTCCCAATCCTTTACGAAGTAACAGGCTTGTACCATTTTTTCCATCATCGTGAGCCGTTCATGCGAACGCAGTTTTCGAAGGAATGGTTTTTTCGAATCCAATAAGACAGAAAGTGTTTTGATCGCCTCTTCAAATTCTCCATTTCCCCGATGGCAGTCCACTTTGTTCATGAACACATAATGAATGTCCGCACCTCCGGGATAGTTATCGATGTAATTCTGAAACTCTGTAGCCGCCTGCCGGAGAAACTCCTTATCCTGCTTCTTCGAATATTGCTGCATATAGCCTAAGCCAATCAGGTAGGAAAACTTATCGAGGTTCTTTTTCGGCAGTTCTCCATCATTCATCCGTTTCCGAAACTCTTGAAGGATAGGTGCCGCTGAGGCCAAATCCCCCTCTTTCAAATGCTTATTCAGCCTCGTTCCCAATTCGGCATTCCCGACATCTTCAAGAGGAACATTCTGGGCTGGTTGAGAAAACAACTGGTTCCCGACCAGAAAACACACCAACACCAACAGCAAACGATGGGAAGGGAACCATCGATTCTGGAAAATTCGGGTTTTATGGTATGGGGAGAATTGCAAGACTCTTCAGCTAAAGGATTCACTAGCTTAAAGCTTCGCAGACAAAAAGATCAAGCCTACGCATAAACAAAAAAAGCGTCACAAAAGCGGGGATATTGTCAACATTCGGCTATGCCGTATTGCCTAAAGCTCATTCTGAAGGGCAGAAAACCACTCGGTTTTGCGAATACTGGAATTTTGCAATGCCACCCGAATCACATTCTTCGCATCGGAGTCATGCCCCAAGTGTTTAAGAGAACGGGCATGGTAAAGCATGCCTTGAGCAGCCCAATTTGTAAAGCGTTGGTACTTTACGTAGGTAGCTTCAAAATAGGGAAAGGCTTTTTCGACATGCCCCTGCTCATAATAGGATTTACCAACTTTGAAGGTGGCTTCGGCTTGTGCAGAAGGGCTCCTGCGTGAGAATTTCAGAATATCCCGATAGATCAGGATTGCAGAAGTAGCATCACCCAGAGCCAGACTCATATCCGCTTGGCCCATTCGGGCAATACCAGCACTGTCACTGGTAGGATACTGGTCGTAAGCTAGCTTATAATACTTGTAGGCAAATGTGTAAAACAAGGCCCGCTCCTTAGCATTTGCAGCCTTTTCAGCATTCTGCTGTTCCATTTTGGCCAACAATAACAAAGCAGGAAGCTCCCCATTCTCTGTCCCAGGATACTGCTTCAAGATTCTATCCAGAGCGAGCTTGGCTCTGGTCACCGCAATGATAGACCCATTCTTCAGATTGTGTTCCGCCATCCAATACAAAGTATTCGGGCTGGCCTTCTCAAAATGCGAAACATCGAAGTAACTAGGCAGTTCCACTCCAGCTTCCTGCAGCAAACCATTGTAGTCGAAGAACATCATCAAGCGATATTTCAGTGTCTCCCGCCCATCAGTAAGAGTGTCCTGAAATAATTGAACCAAAGCCACCTCGGGAGCCAGAGAAGTCATCGCCTTCAGTTTCCCTTGGTATGCCTTCAAATCAGTTTCGATTAAAGAAATGTCTTTCATCACCGAGACCCGAAACTCCTCATTCAGAACAAAACGATCCCGGAGTGTGCTATCTAAGCTCTTGAAATTTGGCAGTTCTGGCAACAGCTCATTGCGATCCGCCAACACCTTGTTTCGCCAGTTTCGATCAGTCTTCAACTTGGAGAGAAATCGTTCCGTATCGTAGAATCGTAGATAATATTTAGGATACCTTTCAAAATATTGACGCAAGGTATCATCCACCCCTGCACTTTCAGGCTTATTGCCTTCCTTCTTAATTACCCAGAGATATTGCTCCAACACAGCAATGGGGTCATCCAGAAAATCCATATATTTGGTCATCTCCAGATAAGCACAGGCAACATCTCCATCCGGATGCGTAGCAACGTATCTTTGCAAGATCTCAATCGCCTCCTTGTACACCGCATTCGATTTCGGCTTCACCACCAAATCCAACCACTCATACAAAGCATGGTCGATAAACTGGAAATCCTTGGGGTATTGATCATATCGGAGTACAAAAACCACATGATCATAATGAGATTTGGCGACATCATCCCGTTTCTCATCCCTCGCCATATCCCCAAGGAAAACCTCCGCTTCCGGCACAAACCGACTACCCGAATAATCCCCAACAAATTCCATTAAATTCTTCCGGGCCGTTGCAAAATCCTTCATTCCCTTCGCACAAACCCCACGCCGAAAAAGAGCTTCTTCCCGAAAGCTGCTCTTCGGATACTGCGTCACCAAGGTATCAAAATGAACATGAGCTGGCTTGTATTGACTTTGGTACAGCAATGCCATGCCCACCCAGTAGTGCAAACCATGTCGAATATGCGTGTTGTTCGCATTCTCCTCATTGGCAAGATAAGCCCCAAAAGTCTCGATCAATGCATCCCACTTCTCCGGCTCCTCATGACCACGATGAATCCAAGTAGCCCCCATCATCGAGACAACCATATCCCCATTTTCTTCACTGAGCGGTTTCTCCAACAACTTCTTTCCAACCTCCCACATCGAATCATAGGCCGCCCCAGCCTGCTTCTTGAAAGCCTCCATTTGCGGTAAAGTATCCGCCACTTCCGCCTTCCCGCTCAACTCCTTGGCCTCATCCAAATACATTCTAGCCAGTAGCAACCCGATATGCCCCGCATACTTTTCATACTCCGGGCTCCCGAGAAATTCTTCTGCCAACTCCATCGCCTGCTCCGTTTTCCCAATCTTCAGAGCCTGGATAATGGAAGCGTAGATGTACTTCTCCTTCAGGTCTGTTTCCACATCAGGATAATCCATCACCAGCCCCATAAACCCCCAATACGCCTCCCAATCCCGGCCCATCTCCCGATAATTCTGAGCCCGTCTCCACAGCAAATCTTTCGAGTAGTCCTTACTCGGGCTCTTCAACCAATCATCCACCTTCTGCTTCTTCCGCGTCAGCGACTTCCATTGAAACTCAGCTTCGCTCAGTCTCTTCTCATCCGTCTTCGGGAAATTCTTACCAAACTTCTCCTTCTTCTTGCGATAATACCAAAGCTTCGGCTCCAGATCCTCCAGCAATTGACTGTACGAAGTCGAAATCTCCTTCGGAGTCATCGTGAGATAATAAAACAAAGACGCCTTCGCATTCTCCTCCAACTCCACCAAACGATCCCCCGCCTGCAAAAACTGAAAATTCAGACGCGGCTGAAAACGAGCCTGCGTCGCCGTATCGAGATAGGGGAGAAGATTCTCAATATCCTCATAGTGACCCTGCGCCACATAAGCTTCCACCAACGCAGCGGCGGCCAAAGTCGTCTGTTCCGTATCATCCGAAAACTGCAACAACCGCTCAAACCACGGAATCCCCTTCTCCCAAAGCTTCATGTAGTAATAATCCTGCACCAACTTCTCCAGAATACTCATTCGTTCATGCGAACGAAGCTTCCGCAAAAAAGGTTTCCGGGCATTCAACAACATTTCCATCAAAGGAATCGCTTCCAGAAATTCATGATTCCCCCGGTGACAATCCACCTTATTCATCACCACATACCGAATATCCGCCCCTCGGGGAAAAGTATCCATGTAATGCTGAAACTCCCTTGCCGCATCCCTAAGCAAAGTCTTGTCCTGCTTCCTCGAATACCCCTCCATATAACCCAACCCGATGTAGAAAGAAATCTTCTCCAGATTCCGCTTCGAAAGCTCTCCACTCAACATACGCTTTCGAAACTCCTCCAACACCGGAGCCGCACCATACAAATCCCGACTCTTCAAATACCCATTAAGCATAGTCCCCAATTCCGCATTCCCAACATCCTCCAGATTGACACCTGACTGGGAAAATAAAGAACGACCAGTCAGTAGCGTTAAGACAATCCCGCATAGAAGCATACGAAGGTAAAACCATCGACTCCACAGCGGGGAACTATGGGTAAGGGAGAGATTTGACACTGTTCAACTAAAGGGAGTTTAAAGATAAGCAGAACCAATAAACATTTCAACCCAGCCATGCCAAAAAACACCCCAATGATCGAACTCCCCGGAGGCACATTCCACATGGGCTCCAACGGCCCCGAAACATGGACTGCCGACGCCGAAGGCCCCGTTCGCAAAGTCCACCTCAAACCCTTCCAAATCGACGCCCACACCGTCACCAACGAGCAATTTCAGGAGTTCATAAAAGCCACGAAATACACCACCGACGCCGAAAAGTACGGTTGGTCCTTCGTCTTCGCAGGGCTCCTCAAACAAAAGAAAACCCGCCACCGCCCACATCCCAAACACCCATGGTGGCTCGGAGTCAAAAACGCCACCTGGCAACACCCCAAAGGCCCCGGCAGCGACATCAAAAAAATCCTCCACCACCCCGTAACCCACGTCTCCTGGAATGACGCCCAGGCCTACGCCACCTGGGCCGGCAAACAACTCCCGACCGAAGCCCAATGGGAATATGCCGCAAGGGGAGGACTCCCATCCAGACTCTACCCATGGGGCGACGAACTCACCCCCCATGGCCAACACCGCTGCAACATTTGGCAAGGGCACTTCCCCAACAACAACACCCGCCAGGACGGCTACTTCGCCACCGCCCCTGCCACCGCCTTCCCCCCCAACCCCTTCGGCCTCTACAACATGATTGGCAACGTCTGGGAATGGTGCACCGACTGGTGGTCCACCAACTTCAAAACCTCACCAACCCCTCAAAACCCCAGCGGACCACCCACAGGTAAAGAAAAAGTCATGCGAGGCGGCTCCTATCTCTGCCACCATTCCTACTGCAACCGATACCGCAACTCCGCACGGACAAAAAATACCCCCGATACCTCCACTGGAAACATCGGTTTCCGCTGCGTTCTCAATACACAACCGTAAATTCTCTCGAAAAAATTCGGGAAAATGGTAATTTTTTAATTGTAACAGTTCCAATTAATACTCAGATTGCGACTCAATCTCAAGAAAACCAGCCACAAAAATGACCCAAACCGAACAACGCAAAAACCGCCTACACGAAGCCTTCACCCGCAAAGGCATGCGGTATACCAAGCAACGGGAACAAATTTATAACATCCTCCTCGATAAACGGGATCACCCCACGGCTGAAGAAATTTTCCTACGGGCAAGGGAAAGAATGGGCAGCATCTCCTTCGCCACAGTTTACAACTGCCTCGACACCCTCGTCGAATGCGACCTCGTACGCCAGGTACACATCGACCGCGAATCCACCCGCTACTGCCCAAACCTCTCCGACCACGCCCACCTCCATTGCCCCCAAACCGGCGAAATCCACGATATCACCCTTCCCACAGACCTCCTCGAAAACATTCGGGAACAACTCCCAGAAGACTTCACCCTCGGCTCTGTCGAGATCCTCATCCGCGGAACTTCCCACAAAGCACAAAACTCCAAAGCCTCCTGATACCCCCCGAAACTCCAAACCATTTCAAAATATCATGGAAACACTCCAAATCCAGAACCTAAACGTCAGCATCGACAGCAAACCCATCCTCAAGGACTTCAGCCTCACCATTCCCAAAGGCGAAGTGCATGCACTCATGGGCCCCAATGGCACCGGCAAAAGCACACTTGCCAAAGTACTGTCCGGCCATCCCGATTACGAAGTCACCAGCGGCTCCGTACTCCTCAACGGCCAGGAAATCCTCGGCATGGAGCCCGATGAAATCTCTCACTCAGGGCTCTTCCTCGCTTTCCAATACCCACTGGAAATCCCAGGAGTCAGCATCGCCAACTTCATTCGGGCCGCCATCGAATCCCGCCTCGATGAAGAAGAAACACTCGATGCCCCGGCCTACTACCGGGACCTCTACACCCAGATGGACATGCTCCAGATCGACCGCAAGTTCACCTCCCGCTCCCTCAACGAAGGCTTTTCCGGCGGCGAAAAGAAACGGGCTGAAATCCTCCAAATGGCCATGCTCAAACCCGCCTGCTGCATCCTCGACGAAACCGACAGTGGCCTCGACATCGACGCCCTCAAAATCGTTGCCGCAGGAGTCAACCACATGCGCAGCCCCGAACGCAGCTCCCTCATCATCACACACTACCAGCGACTTCTCGACTACATCGTACCCGACACCGTACACGTCATGTGGGACGGCCGCATCGTCAAAAGCGGAGACAAAGACCTTGCCCTCGAACTCGAAGACAAAGGCTACGACTGGGTCAAAGAAGAACTCGCCGCCTGCGCCTAATCACATCTCAACAAAACATAGCCATGAGCGTTTCACAAGCCATCGATTTTGAAATCGATAAAGGCGACTTTCACTACGATACCGAATACGACTACGACGCCGGAACCGGTCTCAACGAGGCCACCGTCGACTACATCTCCGAAGTCAAAGGAGAAGACCCCTGGATTCGGGAATTTCGCCAGAATGCACTACAGGTCTTCAACAAAAAGCCCATGCCGACACACTGGGCCACCAAAGACCTCGAAAACATCGATTTTAACAAAATCCGTTACTACCTATCCAAAGGCCAAACCCCTAGCCGCACTTGGGAAGAAGTACCCGATGACGTAAAAAACACCTTCGAACGCCTCGGCATCCCAGAGCAGGAACGCAAATTCCTCGCCGGCGTAGAAGCCCAGTTCGACAGCGAAGCCGCCTACTCCCGGATGAAAGAAGACCTCGAAAAAGAAGGCGTCATTTTCGTCGGCTCCACCGAAGGCCTCCGCGAACACCCCGAACTCTTCCGCAAATGGTTCGGCAAAGTCATCCCCACCACTGACAACAAATTCTCCGCCCTCAACAGTGCCGTCTTCAGCGGAGGCAGCTTCATCTACGTCCCACCCGGCGTTAAAGTGAAGCAACCCCTCCAAGCCTACTTCCGCATCAATGCCGAAAATTTCGGCCAGTTCGAACGCACCCTCATCATTGCCGACGAAGGAGCCGAAGTCACCTACATGGAAGGCTGCACCGCTCCCAAATTCGAAACCACCACCCTTCACAGTGCCGTCGTGGAACTCGTCGCCCTCAAAGGTGCCAAAATCCAGTACATCACCGTGCAAAACTGGTCCAACAACGTCTTCAACCTCGTCACCAAACGAGCCCGGGCCGAAGAAGAAGCCGAAGTCAAATGGATCGACTGCAACATCGGCTCCCGACTCACCATGAAATACCCCGGCGTCATCCTCAAAGGCCGGAAGGCGAGGGGAGAAGTCCTCTCCATTGCCCTGGCCAGTGAAGGCCAACACCAGGACACCGGTGCCAAAATGATCCACGCTGCCGACGAAACCTCCAGCAACATCATCGCCAAAAGCATCTCCGTCGGCACAGGCCGCTCCTCCTACCGAGGCATCGTTCACATTCCAAAAAATCTCAAAAACTGCAAAAACAACACCGAATGTGACGCCCTGTTGATCAACAACAACAGCCGCACCGACACCTACCCCGCCATCTCCGTCCGCGGGGACGGCAACTCCGTACAACACGAAGCCAGCGTCTCCAAAGTCTCCGCAGAACAAATCTTCTACATGCGCCAACGCGGCCTCAGTGAAGCCCAGGCCATGAGCCTCAGCGTGAACGGCTTCGTCAACGACCTCGTCCGCCAATTCCCCATGGAATACAGCGTCGAACTCAAACGCCTCATCGAAATGGAAATGGAAGGCTCCGTAGGCTAAGTCTACGAAGCTCACCCAGTCCACTCCGTCCACCTCGTCCACCTCGTCCACTTTGTCCACTCCATGTCCACTCTCCAACAAAACTCCCTCCAAACCTACCACGACCTCCCGGAACCCAACTCCAAGGATCCCGCCTGGAGATTCGCCTCCACCCGCAACTACCGCCTGGAAGACCCTGCCCCAAAAGCAGGCATTGATGAAGCCACCCTCCACCAGCTACACCAACGTACGAAAGACTTCATCCCCGAAACCTCGGCCCACATCACCCTCGTCGCCAACAACCAACTCGCCGCCCTGGAAAAGGCCAACCAAGCCCTCCATGCAGAACTGACCGACGAAATCCTTAAGCCCGCCCCCACACTCGGGGCCGACAAATTTCAGGCCCTCAACATTGCCTACTCCAACAAGACCCTCGAAATCGACATCCCGGTCAACACCGTCATTGAGCAACCCATCCTCATCACACACTGGGCCACAGAAGGCAACGCCTACCCCCAAATCCGCATCAATGCCCAGGCCAACTCCAAAGCCACCATCATTGAACTTTATCTCAATGCAGATGAAGAAAACGCAACCCGGAACGACTCCGCAACCCGCATCCACAGCCTCCCCGGCAGCCATCTCACCCGGCTCGCCGTCCATCATCGAAACCCCCTCTCCACCGACATTCACCTCGAACGCTTTCGCCTCGAAAGAGACGCCA
>CAYSOI010000080.1:0-1183 GCA_964432425.1 uncultured Opitutales bacterium
AGAGGTTCACCGGGAACAGGCTGAAACTCGGGTAACGCCGGTTTCTCAGTAGGACTATCTGCTTTTCCGACCATCACTCCGTAGGCTCCGCGGACAAGGTTGGCCCGCTCCTCGTCGGTAATTCGTTCATCTGCCGGGGCAAGGGATGTTTGTTCTACAGTAATCCCTGTGGCCGGAGCTTTGAGATGGATGCGGTACTGCACCTGGCTGCCACGGAAAACGGAGAAGCTGGGCTGGGTTTCTATATCCGCTTTGGTCTCAGAATAGCCGGGGTGGGTCACGGAAATTTCAAAGGATTCGATTGAGGGGAGGTAGTATGGCTCAAAATGGAGAGGTTCCGAGTGACCATCACCAGCCTTAGCCCTGAATACTGTCGGACCATGAAGGCCTTCGAGTTCAAATTTTACATTTCCATTCGGATCCGGGACAACTTCTGCAATGGGAGTCCCGGAATCCTTGCGGTAAAGGACGACCTTATTCACCGCCATACCTGAAACTTTTCCATGCACGGTGAAGGCTTTTCCTTCCACGACGGGTTCAGCCGGGCCTTCCAGGGCGAGGGTGGTGTAGGGTGAATCCTGCCATGGAATCAACATCCTTGTGAGCCCCTGCCAACCCTGAAAGAAGCCCAAGGCCCAGAGGCTAACTGCTGCAATAAAGAGGAGACTGAGCGGAGTTTTCAACTGGCCTTTAAATTCCAGAGGTGCCTTGTGGACGGCCTCCTTTGCCCTTTGGTCCAATCGTTCAAGGAGGACACGGCCTACCTCATCCTGGCTGGCCGTTTGGCGGACTGCTGGATCCAGGGCGGTGGCCACGACGGGAGTGGTCTCGCCAGCTTGGGATTCCACCTGATGTGCCAGCTCCGTACTGTTCGGGGAGGCAGAGCCAGCTGCACGGGAAGCTGCCCAGGCTGCAGCGATCAGACCCGCGGTCCAACCAATCCATCGGGCTCCCTCTGCGAACATCCACTCCCGGTCCATTACTGCTGCCAGCACCATCGCAATGACCAAGGTGGCGGGGAAGACCAGTGCCGCTCTTTGCCACCGGAGTGTATGGTGCTGGTTTTGTGCTTTGTGGATAATTTTTTCGATTTCACTCATGGAGGGTAATTCTATGGGGTGTTTGTGCGTGGTGTTCGTAGTGCCATCCATGGCTCGATCAGCCAGACAATGGCCAATGCACC
>CAYSOI010000080.1:1283-7649 GCA_964432425.1 uncultured Opitutales bacterium
CATCGGAGTAATTTGCCAGAACCTGGGCCCCTTCAGCAAGGGACAAGGAGAAGCGTTCTTTGAGGGGGGCTTTTCGTAAGTTGCGGCGGGCGGAATCCTGAAAACTACCCCAAAGTGGATGAGTGCCTGGGAAATACTGGAGGGTCTGCGGCCCGATTGGCGGAAGTATATCCTGAGGGAACGCGGGAAGCAGGGATTTCCATGCGTCAGTGTAAGCGTTAGGTTGGATTTGAGGACCGGCAAAGAAGATGACTCCGTTGCCTTTTTGGCGGAAGGCTTCAATTGCGGGAAGGAGATCCTTCGGCCAGTTTGCCATGGCTGGAATGACGACCACTGCTTGTTGAATGTC
Source organism: uncultured Opitutales bacterium (assembly GCA_964432425.1). Lineage (GTDB taxonomy): Bacteria > Verrucomicrobiota > Verrucomicrobiia > Opitutales > JABJCN01 > JAYPDO01. The sequence continues at coordinate 1,633 of CAYSOI010000080.1, forward strand.
GAGGTGGTTGAGGGTATTGGCTGCACCATCAAGGGGGAGGGTGCGTGGCAAGAATTGAGAATCTGCTGCCCCTTCGCCGGTTGTTGGTCGCAAGGCTTGCAGGAGGAAAAACGTGGCCTGCAAAAAGTTCTCCCGCTCCATGTGTGGCTCAATCAGGTAAACGGGAATTTCGGGTGCGACGAAGAAGGCATCAAACAGGGTATTGTCTTCCTCCAGACCATCACTGGCCTGAGAAAGGGTAACCTTCCTGCGTACCCAACCCGGTTGTTCAGTTTTGTAAGGTATCTCGGCAACTTCGCCGGTGGCGGGAATGTTTGTTTCAGGCAGGTCTTCGCCGCCTTGGGGCTGGTCGTGGAGAAGGAGTGCCGCTTCGCCCCCACGATGGATTACAGCACCGCGACGCAGTGGGCCTTGACCTCTGGTTTGCAGGGCCAGCCCATGATTGGCTGATTCAGAATCACCGACCTGGTGGACCCGGACCTGGAGTTCTCCGGGGAGAGAAAGGGTGTCCATTTCCTCCCATCCGTTTGGGTGCAAGTCTCCCACAATTTCCAACGTTTCGGGCATGTCTCCACGGAATCGGGCCAAGGCTTCTGCGGCAGCTTGTAATGCAGAGAGCGGCCGCCCTTGTTCAAAGCTGGGTTCGAGGTCATTCAGTTGCTGTATCACGGCCTGGGGGCTTGACCAATCTTCCTCCAAGCCTTCTGCGGGAGGGAAGCACAATACTCTTGCCCGGCTTTGAGGATGGAGTCTGGAGAGTCGATTTTGTATGTGCTGGATTGCTTCCTCCCATGCAGATCGTCCATCTTCACTTCGAAAGTGCATGCTGCCGGAGCGGTCCAGTACAAAGGCCACGGTTTCCCTCCCCAAGCTGGGATCTCCGCCGCCGCCAGGGAGACCTGGGCGGGAAAAGGCAAGTCCCAGCAAGATGACTCCGAGTGCACGTAAAAGGAAGAGTGGCCAATGTTGGATTCGTTTCCGGTTACGGGCTACCCGTTGCGTTTCAGGAACAAGACGAAGGGAACTGATCGGTTGGCGTCTCCGGGCTGAACGCTGGTAAAGGTGCATCCATGCTGCCAGTGCGATGGCGGCGACTCCTGCCACAGCAAAGTATGGACTGAACATGTCGATGGGAAAATTCATCCGTCCCGTAGTAAAAGAAATCGATTGAGTGCCTCGTCGAGGGGTTGGTCAGTGGGCAGAAAACAATATTCCGTTTCCGTGTCATGGCAGACTTTTTCGACTTCTTGCCTCAAATTCTGCATGTGTTCCTGATGAAGACGGGCATAGGTTGCTCCGTCTACGATTCGTTCTGCCCCGGTTTCCTGATCCACGAGGACAACATCTTCCTTGATGTCCGGCTCCAGTTCCTCCCTTGCCAGCAATTGGAACAGGATCACTTTGGTGCCCCGGATGCGAAGCAGGCCAAGCACGTCTTTGAGTTCGTTAGGGTCTACCAGTGCATCGGTCACAAAAGCAGCCAGTGAACGTCGGTGGCACTCGCCGACCAACTCATCTAGTCCCTTGAGACTGTCAAAGTCTCCTTCGGCACTCGTTTGCCCCAGGTAATGGATCATGTGCTCCAGGTGGTCTCGCCGGGTGCTTGGGGGCCACCAGTCCTCCACCGGTACGGATTCTCCCTGACCAAAGATGGCCAGTCCCGGGGCATCTTGCTGGCGATGAAGAAGGACTGCGAGGACGGCACAAAGTAAGCGGCCATATTGGAATTTGTGTCCACCCCCAGTGCCGAAATCCATGCTTCGGCTGGCATCCAGAAACAGGTAGCCACGGAGGTTGGTCTCCTGTTCAAATTCCCTAACAAAGAGGTCGTCACTTCGGCCATATACTTTCCAGTCAATCCTTTGTGGAGGATCCCCTGGAAGGAAGGCCCGGTAGGAGGCGAATTCCTGACTGCTTCCGGCAAAGGGGCTGCGATGGATTCCATGGGCATAGCCTTCGACGACACTTTGGGCAAGCAGGAGCAGGTCCGGGGAACCTGCCAGTAACTCCGCGTCAATGTGTAGAGGGGTCTCGGGCATTCAGGTTTCCCAGTTCAAGCGTTTGTGGACTGTACCAAATCATCCAACAGGGAGTTGATGTCCACACCTTCAGCACGGGCTTTGAAATTGGTCAATACACGGTGTCGCAGGACAAGAGGGGCGACGGAACGGACATCGTCTATATCCGCACAAGGTTTGCCTGCCATGGCTGCCCGGCCTTTGGCACCAAGTATGAGATATTGTGAAGCTCGTGGGCCGGCTCCCCAGCGTACAAATCGTTTTACTTTCTCGGAAGCATCGTCTGTGTCCGGTCGAGTGAGGCCGACCAGACGGACCGCGTAGCGGATGACTTCGTCGGATACTGGCACGGCACGTACCAGTTGCTGCACGGCAAGCAGGTCATCCCCGCTCATAATCTTCTCCAACTCCGGGGTCTCGGTGCCTGTGGTACGGCGGACCATGTCGACCTCTTCGTCAGGTAAGGAATAGCCGATCATGACGGATAGCATAAACCTGTCGACAGCGGCTTCCGGCAATTGGTAGGTGCCTTCCATCTCAATGGGGTTTTGCGTTGCGAAGACGTGGAAAGGTTTGGGGAGGGGGGTGGTTTCTCCGCCAGCGGTCACTTCTCTTTCCTGCATGGTCTGGAGCATGGCCGCCTGTGTCTTGGGGGGAGTCCGGTTGATTTCATCGGCGAGGAGCAGATTGGTAAAGACCGGTCCCGGCATAAACTTGAGTTCGCGGCTTCCTTTGACGGGGTCGTCCTGAATGATCTCGGTACCAGTTATGTCCGCCGGCATGAGGTCGGGGGTAAATTGGATTCGGTTGAAGTCGAGATTGAGGGCAGAGGCCAGTGAGCGGATGAGCAGCGTTTTGGCCAGCCCTGGAACCCCAGTGAGCAGAACGTGTTCTCCACAATAGAGGCCAAGAATGACATCCTCAACTACCCGGTCCTGTCCGACGATGGCTTTGGCGATCTCGTCCCGGAGTGCCTGGGTTTTTGTGGGCAGGGATTCAATGAGTTCCTTGGGATCTGTCATGGGAGCTTGGTGTATTGATTCTTTCGATGTGTTGAGTTGTTTAGCTCTTACCTAGGACAGGGGAAGCTTTGAAGGTGATTTTGTAAGTTTTTTCAGGGTCACACTCCCGTGGGTTGGGTACGAGGATAAAATCGTCAGTGACAATTGGGTTTAGATCGGAACCTTCCACGATTTCGATGTTCTGGATGCGGTGGGGGAGAAATTGGACGATGGGTCGCCAGCCTCTTTGTGCACCGTTCTCGTTGACGGGTTTGAAGGAGTCTTTGCCTCGGTTGGGCTTAATGGTAAAGGTGTAGAGGTTATCGCTGATCTCCAGGTTTTGGTCGTAGAAGTTTGGCATTTTTGCCATTTTGGCAGACCAGGCGGGGTCACCGTAGAAGGCGACGACATCGCGGTCATATAACAAGCCGGCTGCATCCATGGTGCGAAGTCCGGCGTCTTTGGCTTTTGGGGAGAGTTGCAGGCCCTTGAAGCGGACTTGTCTGCCGGGAGGGATTTCCGCCCTTGCGAGTTTGGTGGGGAAATAGGTTTCGAGGCGGTGGATGAGGGCGTGTTGGTTGGCAAAAAAAGCTTCGGTGAAGGTGTAGCGTCCGGGTTGTTCCATGAAATAGTCGAGGCATCCCCAACCTGCATAGCCGTACCATGTATTGACTGTGTATCCGGCCATCTGGTGTACTCCGGCGGAATTCATCCATGCGAGGGCCATGGATTCCTTGTCCTTGATGTGGCCCATGAGACAGTTGCCGATGGGTAGGTAGACCTTTGGATTGTCGGATGCGATATCGTGTCTTTCTTTGCCGGTATCGTACCCGAAGAGTGTTCCCTCCTTGCAACGAAAGTAGCCGTTGCGGTAGCGGTACCCGATCTGCCAGTTTCGTTCGGTGGCATGGCCGGAGGTGATCATGAGGTCGGCTTTGTATTGGTTGAGGAGATCGACAAGTGGGAGCGTGGTGTCATCCGGGCCTTTGAGTTCCTTGGGTTTTCCGTCGGCCTGCTTGATGACGTGCTTGTTCTTAACCAATTCGTCGTACCACTGCCCCTCCGTGACCATCTCGGTGGCGAATTCCGTGCCGGAAGCCACTTTTTTGATCACCAGGGGCTCTGTATGTTTTGCTATTTTCAGGGCGTTTTCAGCATTGTAGCCGGTGAGAATACCCCAGAAGGTGTCGGTATAGGGATCGTCATCCAGCTTGCGGGTCAGGCAGTGGACCTCGCTGACGAATTTTCGCCCGGCTTTTTCTGGAGGCGTGACAAAACAGGTGTAGCGGGGGAAGTGTTTACGCATGCCTTCCAGTGCGTCTTCGGTCTTGTCTACTTTAAGGAGAACATGGTCTGGGTATTTTTCCTGAAGGGCTTCCACGACTTTTTTCCATCCGCTGTCTTGATAGGTCTGTTGGGACACAACAATCGCATATTCCGCTGCTGAGATCCAGGAGGGGAGCAAGCAGGTGATGACAAAGGCAAGGAGGTGCTTTGGGATGCCAAAAAAGGTATTCTGTAGCAGGGTTGGATGGGTTTTCATGGCAGGTTCCTCCAGTGTGGAGTGATCAGAGTTGGGTTTAGGGAAATGTGGTTGGGCACAGACAACCGATCATTTCCCATTCAGGAAGGCTCGGTCCTGGGCACTCAGGCGGAAGATGGGGACACGGATCACGGTGCCATCTTCCTTTTTGAGTATGACATTGCCTCCTTGCTGACTTTGGTAGGTGGCCTGCACTTGGAAATTGCCGGTATTGTCCTGCCAGAGCCGGGGCGTCTGGGGAATGACCGGGGCAGATGAGGCGGCTTTCCGTGAAGGGTCGCTGATGTCGTAGCAGAGGATTTTGTTGTTTCCGCGGAGATAGAGTCTGCCATCGCTGATGACTGGGTGTGCCCAGCTTTGTTTCATGCCATCTGGGATTTTGAAGGTACTGATCTGCTGGAAGCCGTTTTCGGGGGATGAGTCGATGAGTGCCATGATGCCGTCCTGATAGCGAAAGTAGAGTCGACCATCTGCGTACGTAACACAGGCGGAGCCACTGCCTTCTCCACGGCTTTTTTTCCACATGATTTTGCCGGTCATGATGTCTGCACACCAGGGTTGGCCACGGTCATCAAAGTCGCCGTAGATGTAGTTGCCCACTTTCACAATTCCTCCGTGTTTGTTTTTCAGTTCACGGGTATAGTAGACTTCTTCCACGGAGATGCCTGAGCCGGCCCTGGATAGTTGGAGGAGAGCACCACCCTTGCCATATCCGGCGGCGGTGAAGATGTAGTTTTCAAAGGGAATGGGGGTTGGAATGTTGGCTGTGTTTGGCCCCAGCTTGTCGTAGTGCCAGAGTAATTTCCCGTCGGCGGCAGCGATTCCATAAGTGCCACCATTGTAGAGGCGGACGTATTGTTTGACTCCGGCGGCATTGGAGATGACCCATGAGGAATAATCGGCTTTGTTTTGTTTGGGTAGTGAGTTCTTCCAGAGTAGGCTTCCGTTCGTTTTGTTGAGGGCGACAACTGAGGCTTCGTTGGATCCTGGTGAACAAATGAGTTGATTGCCATCAATCAAAACCGACTCGCTGTAATTCCATCCACCGGATTTACCTCCATACTCGGCCTGAATATTTTTACGCCAATTTTCCCGTCCCGAGGCTGCGTCCACACAGAGCAGATCGCCAAATTGTCCAAGAGCGTATACAGAGACTCCATCTACGGTTGGGGTGCAGCGTGTCCCAGAATAGTTGCCACCGGGTTTGCCAACCTGAACGGACCAGAGGGTGGCTCCATTGCTCTTATTCAGCCCAAATAAGTGGCTGCTGCCGTCTTTGTCGCCCATGGTGAAGATTTTGTCTCCGGCAATCGCCACGCTGGAAAATCCGACTCCTACGGCTCCACCTTCCCAGAGCAATTTGGGGCCTCCATCGGGCCAACTTTGGAGGAGGCCGGTTTCCGGGGACGCTCCAGAGCGGTCAGGACCACGCCATTGTGGCCAGTCTATTGCTTT
>CAYSOI010000080.1:7749-12351 GCA_964432425.1 uncultured Opitutales bacterium
GTCTTTACCAGCAGTCTCGGGATATCCCGCTGGAAGAATATGAATCAGATCAATGACTGTGGAGTTCGGGCTGCCAGCCATTACGATGGGCTCGATTACTGGACGTACAACTGGCGCAAGAAAGGTGGTTCAGCCCGGATGATTGAGATCTCCAAACGGGAAGAGTTTTATCAGCAGGAATACTGCGGTTGCATTTACTCTCTGCGAGATACCAATGAATGGCGGGTTTCCAGAGGGAAAGAAAAGATTGAGATCGGAGTGAATTACTATGGGAAAGACACCACTGGCGAAGCTTGACCCAGTTTTGTTTCGTTTGTAACGTTTTCAGTTACCCAATTTCTCACTTTTCTAATTCTCTTTTCAACGAAATCTCCATTTATTCGCACAGGGGGCACTTACATTCTGGCCGTTTGGTGGTTGGATGGTATTTCAGTTGCTTGCCACCTTTCTACCAAGAGTTTACAGGATGACTTTAGCTAGCTTTACAATTGATTATGGCAATATGTTGATGGGACTAGTCGGAGGGTTGGCGATCTTTTTATTTGGGATGGATCTGATGACCAGTACCCTCAAGATCGTGGCAGGAGATCGGATGAAAGGCCTTCTGGCTAAGTTGACAACCAATCGCTTCAAGGGAGTGCTCACTGGAGCGTTTATCACCTCTGTTATTCAATCCTCTTCAGTCACCACTGTATTGGTTGTTGGTTTTGTATCTGCGGGCCTGATGTCTCTCCAGCAATCGATTGGTGTGATCATGGGGGCGGAAATCGGGACGACCATTACGGCACAGATCATCGCTTTCAAGATTACAAAGGCTGCGTTGGCGATTGTCGCTGTGGGATTCCTGTTAAAGTTCTTTTCCAAGCAGGAACGGTTACAGCAATACGGAAACATGATTCTTGGGTTTGGGCTGTTGTTCTTTGGCATGAACATTATGAGCGATGCGACTCAACCGTTGAGGGAGTTTCCGCCATTTATTGAAGCTGCACAAAAGTTGGATAGTGCACTGGTCGGGATCTTACTGGCGGCAGCCTTTACCGCAGTCATTCAAAGTTCATCGGCCACCACCGTTTTGATTATCATTCTGGCTGGGCAGGAGCTGATCACGCTGCAACAGGCGATACCTCTTATCCTGGGTGCCAACATTGGGACTTGTGTTACGGCCCTGCTGGCTTCCATTGGGAAACCACGTGAGGCGGTTCGGACAGCTTTTGTGCATGTCACCTTTAATGTGCTGGGGGTGTTACTCTGGTTCAGTTTTATTGATCAGTTGGCTTGGTTTGTGATGCGCTTTTCCAGTGATACTGCCCGTCAGATTGCCCATTCTCATACTGTGTTCAATGTGACCAACACTCTGGTCTTTATTTGGTTTACCTACCCCTTGGCGAAGTTGGTGGAATTTGTTGTTCCTGATCGTGTTGAAAAACCAGTGGATACGGGGCATCCGAAGTATTTGGACCCCATTCTGAAACGGGCTCCGGCATTGGGGTTGGATACGGTACGGATGGAGATTGGCCGCTTGGGCGTGGCTACTTTGCATTTGGTCCGTGGGGCTTTGCCTGCAGTGAACCAGGGAGATCGAGCTGAGCTGGATCGTTTGGAAGTAATGGATGATGATATCGATATGCTGCATGAAGCGATCGTGACATACCTGGGTTCCTTATCTCGTGAGAATCTATCCACCGAGCAGTCACAGTTACTTCAAGACTATCTGCTGGCGGCCAATTACTTTGAGAACATTGGGGATATGATTGAGTCCAATCTGGTAGTTGCTGGCCGCAATCGTTTGGAAGCGGGTCTGATCATCAGTAAAGAGACTGAGAAGTACATTGAAGCCATACACAAAGAAGTTTGTTGGGCGATTGAAAGATCATTGAGGGCGTTGGTGGAGCATGATCCTTCCATTGCAAAAGAAGTGCTGGAAGCCAAAATGGAAATCAACCGCCTTGTGACAGAGGCAGAAGAGCACCTTTCCCGCCGGCTTTCCGCTGATGAGCCCAATCGCCTTATTGCTTTTCGCCTTGAATCTGAGATCATGGAGTACCTCAAGAGAATGTACTATTTTGCCAAACGTATCGCCAAACTGGTGGATGCGAATGGGCACATCAAGCTCCAGTCTACCGATCTCCAACTTTCTGATCTCCTGCCGAAGGAGCACCCCTGACCCGCATCCTTCAGGTCGCTCGGTTGGCCAGCTTCGTCACCAACCATTCTAGAAAGGAATTTTCACCAAACAATTTCTGGCAAAGGTTCCGGGCTTCGTTTGTGAGTGCTTCGACTTGTTCCCTTGCTTGATCCGGAGTGCAGTAGGAGAGAATGGTGGTCTTTTCATTTTGAGCATCGGCTCCCACGGGTTTGCCCAGAGCGGCTTCATCGCCGAGGTGGTCCAGTAGGTCATCTACAATCTGGAAGGTCAGTCCCAATTTTTCTCCAAAGAGGCGAATCTGCTGAATTTGCTGGGCATCGGCTCCTCCTAGGGCAGCTCCCATTTCCAGGGATGCAATCAGTAGTGCGGCCGTTTTATTTTGGTGGATAAAATCAAGGGTTTCCTGAGAGGGGGATTTGCCTTCATTGAGAATGTCTTCCATTTGTCCGCCGATCAGATGCCGGCTTCCAGCAGCTTTTCCCAAGATGCAGACCAGGGCGTTGGAGATCTCAGGAACCTTGGTGTATTCGCTTCCGAGCAAGGCAAATGCATGGGTCAACAAGGCATCTCCGGCCAGCACGGCTGTTACTTCGTCGAATTGCTTATGGCAGGAAGGTTTGCCTCGCCGGAGATCACTGTCGTCCATGCAAGGAAGGTCATCATGGACCAATGAATATCCGTGCAGACATTCCACTGCAACCGCGGCAGGAAGAGGGTCAGCTTTTTGAGTAAAGGCTTCGCAGGCTGCCAGTACCAGCACGGGGCGAAGCCTTTTGCCGCCAGCCTGCATGCTGTAGAGCATGGCTTCATGGAGTTGAGCGGGGCGAATGCTTGCGGCTGGCAGGTATTGAAGGATCGCTTTTTCGACTTGGTTACGAAATTGTTCGAACTTATCCGAGTGATTCATGGGAAAGTATGTGTGGTTTTAGCTTGGATTTTTTTTGAGCTTTAGTATCTGAAGCCAGCTTCCTTTGAAAGTGGCAATCTGGAATTGCCCGAATTCTACAATTTTCACTCTCAAATCATTTATATAACGATGCCAACTTACGAATATGTCTGTGATGATTGCTCTCATGAGTTTGATACCTTTCAATCCATGAAAGACGATCGCCTGAAAACTTGCCCGGAATGCAACGAGGATACCCTGCGTCGGAAAATTGGAACCGGTGCCGGAATTATCTTCAAGGGAAGTGGCTTTTACGAAACGGATTACAAACGGAATACCAAATCTGGAGGTGAGAAGAAGGAAAGCGGATCAGATTCTTCCAAGAAATCTGAGAGTTCGACTTCCTCCAGTGATTCCAGCGCCAGCGGCAAGTCGGATTCCTCATCCAGCAGTAAGTCCAGCAGCAGTTCCAGCAAGAGTGATTCTTGATTTACCCGAATGGCTGAAATTTTCTTCAGCTTTCAGGAATCTTACTGGCAAACTCCTTGGCCAGTGGCTCCAGCAAATAATCATGCAGGGCCAGATAGGCGAGAAGGACTGCCGTGCCGTAGATATCCTTGGATTGCATGGACCGGGAAATGCAACCAACCGCATGCTGGAAGCCCAATAAGACCGAGCCATAAGAGCCGACATCTGCAATCACCTGTAGCAATTTTAAGGAAATATTGGCTGCATCCAGATTGGGGAAAATGAGGACATTGGCATTTCCCTGCAACAAGTCATACTTTTCTTTGAGCCGGGCAATGGAGGTATCCAGGGCCACATCTGCCTGAATTTCTCCGGCAACTTCGCAGTCGAGATGGATCGATTCGGCCAGATCGCGGGCCATTTGAGCCGCCGATTGCATTTTTTTTGTGGAGGGATCTTCGGAGGCATGGTTGGCATTGGTATGTCCCAACAAGCCCACTCGTGGCGTTTCCAGCACCATGTGTTTGCAGATTTGGGCAAGGCTGATGGCGGTTTTCGCCAAGTGGGCGTCAGAAGGGTCCGGGTGCAGGATGGCGTCGGATACAAAAAGCAAACCATTGGCTCCGATGGAAGAATTTCGGGAATCCAACAAAATCATGGATGAGATCTCATCACTGAGCTGGTTTCTGCCCAGGAAATGCTTGATTGGAGGCATCACTGTTCTCACCTTGGCGGAGGCACCGACCAAAAGTGTGTCCGCATGGCCGCATTCGAGCATCAAGGCTCCAAATGCATTTGGTTTCTTCACATAATCGAGGGTTTCCTCTTCGGTCAGGTTTTGTAGCACCGGATGAATTTTGGCGATGTCTTGAAATTCAGGAATCCATTCGCTCTCCTGCGGGTCGACGATGGTGATGCCCTCAAGATCCATGTTCAGGTTCTGGGAAATCGCATTAATCTTATGGGCATTCCCAATCAGTGCCGGTACTCCAAATCCTGCGCCAAGGTACTTCCTGGCAGCCCGCATCACTCTGGGATCATCGCCATCCGTGAAGGCAATGCGTTGCGGAAATTGTTTGATCTGGGATTCTAGTTTTTCGAG
>CAYSOI010000081.1:0-12265 GCA_964432425.1 uncultured Opitutales bacterium
TTTGGCTCCGGTGAGGCGAGGAATGATGGGAGGAATAATGCGAAGAGCGATGGGAAGTATTGGAGTAATAGTGCGAAGAGTGAGACCCGCCTCCAGAAGTATTGAGTTGGATACTGTAGCGGGTTTTGGCAGCGAGAAGCCCAGGAAGAAGTAGGGCGGTGAGCAATGCAGTTTTGCAGATTGTAGTGCTTTTCATTGGCTGGATATGGTTGAAGTTTGAGCGACGGATTAATTCGTCTACACTTACACAAATAGTACGTGTTCGTACTTTTTCCAGAAAATGATCAGATTCTTTTGCTTAGAGGAGAAGTGGAGGCAGGTTTCTGTATGGGCGGAAAAGTCCGTCGCCCTCGATAAAAGCCGTATAGGACGCATAGGCGGTATGGGGCCTATCTTTGTCTAGCAAGGAGATTGATTCTTCAGGCCAGGGTGACTCGGCATCCTTGGTTTTGGAGCTGTTCGACAAAGTGTGGGTCGGCTTCGGAGTCGGTGATGATATGAGTGATGTCGCGGAGATCGGAGAAGAAGTACTCGGAGCGTTGGCCCAGTTTGCTGGAGTCCACCAGGAGGATGACTTTCTCGGCCATCTTTACGAGGATTTCCTTATATCCGGCTTGTTCTTCAAAACCTTCGCTGGCACCGCGTCTTTCATCGAGCCCAATGCAGGAGATGAAGGCGGTGTTGATGTTGTGCCGGCGGAGAGTGGCTATGCTTTCCGGGCCGTTAAAGGTATTGGTTTTGGGGTGAAAACGTCCTCCTGTGGAGATGACTTCCACTTCTTCCAAACGGACCAGGTGATCAATGACGGCGTAGGCATTGGTGACGACGCGGTATTCGAGGTCGGGTAGGGAAGTGACGAGTTCCATCGCGGTGGTGCTACTGTCAAACGCATAAGTATGATTGGGCAGAATCCACTCCTGTGCGGCCTTGGCGATGGCTTTCTTTTGCTCTACCCGGATGCTGGTTCTTTCTGCGAAGGATTGCAGTCTGCGGACTCCACTCAGGCAACTAGCACCTCCGTGCACACGTGAGATGAGATGATTGTCTGCCAGGATCTGTAAGTCCCGACGGATGGTTTCATCGGTCACGGCAAAATTTTCTGCGAGGTCGACAGTTCTAGCCGTGCCCTGTTCATCCAGCAGGGCCAGTATTTTTTGATGTCTTTCGGAAGCCAGCATGGAGGTAATAATTTGGATATATTTGGGTTTTCTGCAAGTTTTTGTTGACTTTATGCCCGTTTTTGTGGTTTTTAAGGAGAAATCCCAAATTATTCCAATATTTCCCCATGGCAAATCCAAATATAAGCCGCGCCGTTATCGAGCAAATGGTTCGTGCAAGTTTGCTTGGTAAATCCAAGGCCAGCACACCTTCCAACGCCGCCCAACCTCCCAACCCGCTACTGGTCAATATCAGTGCCCGGCATTGCCACCTGACTCAGGAGTCTGTGGAAATCCTGTTTGGCAAAGGTCATCAGTTGACCCCAAAAAAGTGGCTTTATCAGGAAGGGCAATATGCCGCTGAAGAAGCGGTCACTTTGATTGGTCCCCGCAGCCGGGTGATTTCCAATCTTCGCATTCTGGGACCTTGCCGAAATATTGACCAAGTGGAGCTCGCCAACACGGATGCGATTTCTCTTGGTTTCCAAATCCCGATCCGGAATTCCGGTGACATCGCGGGAACACCAGGCTGTATGCTGATGGGCCCGGCTGGATTTCTGGAAATGAAAGAAGGCGTGATTCGTGCCGCACCTCACGTACACATGGCTCCAGAAGATGCCGAATACTATGGTGTGGAAAACAAGTCCTTTATGAAGCTCCGTATTGGGGGAGATCTGGGGCTCACTTTTGATAACATTTATGTAAGAGTGGATCCTTCCTTCAAATTAGAAGTACATATTGATACCGATGAAGGGAATGCCTGTGGGTTTTCTAAAGATACCCCTGCAGATCTCATCAAATAAGAACTTTATTTATAACTCTATAACCCAAACAAAACCTCAACCCAAATTAACCAATGAGTGAATCAATCGGCTTAGTCGAAACGAAAGGTATCACCGGCTCTATTGAAGCCAGTGATGCAATGGCCAAGGCGGCATCTGTCAGCCTTGTTAAACAAGTCCAGATTGGCGGCGGTTTCCTGACCGTGCTGGTCAAAGGAGATGTCGGCAGTGTAAAAGCAGCAGTGGACGCAGGTGCCCAAGCTGCTTCCAGCGTAGGTGAGCTTGTGGCTTCCCACGTCATCGCCCGTCCTCACGAAGATCTGCTGGAGCAGTTCTAAGTTAATCAATCCGCAACCCTATAATTTTTTAGAAAGATCCATATCATGGCTAAACAAGCAATTGGAATGATCGAATGTAAGGGGCTTGTCAGCTTGCTGGAAGCAAGTGACGCAGCCTTGAAATCCGCCGATGTCAGCATGACAGGCTGGGAAAAGATCGGCAGCGGTCTGGTTACCGGTTTCTTCACTGGTGATGTTGCTGCAGTCAAAGCCGCAGTCGAAGCTGGTGCAGATGCCGCTGGAGCTGTTGGCGAAGTACTCTCCGTCCAAGTCATCCCTCGTCCTCACGACGATCTCTCAAAACTCGGCAGCTGGATCGGATAATTTTCGACCCACTTCCCAACTTCAATACCACATGAAAGTCCTCGTAGCCAATCTGGGTTCCACCTCTTTCAAGTACCGTCTTTTTGAGATGGATGGCTCGACTGCCGACCTTCTCGCCAATGGTGGATACGAGAGAGTGACGGATTATACGGAATGCATCGGGGACATGTTGGAAAAGCTGATTGAGGACAAGGTTCTCAACTCCGGCGATGACCTTGATGCTGTCGGCTTCAAGACCGTTCTGGGAAAAGATCTCAGCGGTTGTGTGGAGGCAGACGACAAGGTCATGCAAGCTCTGGATGGCTTCAAGGAAGTGGCTCCGGCTCACAATCCAGCCTATGCGGAAGGGATTCGTTGTTTTCGGGAAAAGCTGCCGCAAGTTCGGCGCATTGCTCTTTTCGAAACCGCATTCTTTCAATGGACGGAGCCTGGAGCTTCCGAGTATGCCATTCCCAAAAATTGGCGGGACCTTGGCATCCGGCGTTACGGCTTCCATGGAGCCAGCCACAAGTTTATCTCGGAGCGTGTGCCCGAGCTTCTTGGAAATGAAGCTCTGGCCGAACGTGCCCGTCAACTTTACATTGACGGTCCGGGAGAATACAGTGGCCCGCCTCTGCGGATTTTGTCCTGTCATCTTGGCGGGAGCAGTTCTGTAGTAGGCATCAACAACAGCATTGCTGTGGGTTCCAGCATGGGATTCAGCCCCCAGAGCGGACTTCCACAAAACAACCGTGTTGGTGATCTTGATGCCATGGCGGTGCCCTACATCATGAAGATGAAAGGGCTCAGCGTAGAAGAAGCAGAGAGACAACTGACCAAAGAAAGTGGTCTTCTCGGCCTCTCGGGTGTCAGTAACGATGTCCGCGATATCGCAGAAGCTGTGGAAGCGGGAAATACCGGAGCTCAACTTGCCCTGGATGTGCTGGTAGACAGTATTCGCCATTGGCTGGGAGCTTTTCACTTCAAAATGGGTGGTGCCGAAGTTCTCAGCTTTACGGCAGGCATCGGCGAGAATCGTACGGACATTCGAGAAAAAGTCTGTGCCGGACTCGAAGATCTGGGAATCCAGATCGATCCCGAGGCCAATGCCAAAACCATTCGTGGAGAGGAAGGCATCATCAGCACACCGGACTCCAGAGTCAAAGTGGTGGTGATCCCGGCCAATGAGGAACTCGTCATCGCAAGGGAAGTCTTCCGCAAGGTGAATGCCACCTCCTGAATCCGCCCCCAAAAACTTATTCAAACTTAACAACTTCAACAAATTCAACCAAACAAACCCAAAAAACTAATGAGTAAAGAAGCAGTAGGAATCCTCGAGACCAAGGGTCTCATCTCCCTCGTACAAGGCACAGATGCCGCTCTCAAGGCAGCCAACATCCAATTGTCCGGACCGATGAAAGGTGTCGGCAGTGCATTGGTCAGCTCCGTATTTCGCGGAGATGTTGCCGCGGTCAAAGCCGGTATTGAAGCCGGTGCTGAAGCTGCTGGACAGTATGGTGAAGTCGTAAGTGCGCATGTGATTGCACGCCCTCACGATGACACTGAGACCATCCTTCCCAAAGCTCCTGCGACCTCCTCACGGGCCAAAAAGTAAGCTCCGATGTACCTCGGTGAAGTCATTGGTTCGGTAGTTTCCACCAAGAAAGAGGCCAGCATGACGGGGCGTAAGCTCCTGATGGTGCGGCCGATGTTGGTGGACCCCGAAGATCCCTCCAAATTCAAGCAGGGTAGCAATACCATTGTTGCCATTGATACGCTTGGGGCAGGAGAGGGCGAACTGGTCATGTTTGCCCAGGGCAGCTCTGCCAGACAAGCCGAAGGACTGAAGAATGTACCTGTCGACGCGGCCATTGTTGGCCTGGTCGATACCGTAAGCATCTTAGGCCAAACCACTTATCAGGCCAAAAACAGTTAATCCTCGTAACCCCTTTCTAATTCATGAGCCAACTCTCTGAATCCGCAATTCGGGACGTTGTTACCGAAGTCCTTGCCAAGCTCCAGGCTGGCAACACCACTGTCGTCACACCCAGCTCCAGCTCACCAACCCGTCATGGCGTGTTTGCTGATGCTGCCACTGCGGCCCAAGCGGCTCAGGGCGGTTTTGAGCAACTCCGTAAAAAAGGTTGGGATGCCAGGGCGAAGGTGATTGAGATCGTCAAAACCCTATGTGAAGACAATGCAGAGCGTTGGGGCAAGATCGAGTTTGAGGAAACGAAGATCGGCCGTCTGGATCACAAGATTGCGAAGCTTCAGGGCATTCGCAGCGTTCTCGGTACAGAGTTTCTCAATCCCTATGGAATGAGTGGCGATGCTGGAATCACACTGGAAGAATATGCTCCCTGGGGCGTGATTGGGAGCATTACCCCGGTTACTCACTCGGTGCCCACCATTGCCGGCAACATCGTCAACATGGTGGCGGCAGGCAATGCGGTGGTCTTCAATCCACACCCCGGTGGTGCGGCCTGTGCGGCCCAGGCTATTCATGAGTTCAATGAAGCCATCAAAGCGGAGCTCGGCATCACCAATCTGGTTTGTACCGTCGAGAAGCCCACTTTGGACTCTTTTAATGAGCTTTGTGCTGCGCCGGAAATCGGCCTGCTCTGTATCACTGGTGGACCAGCGGTGGTAGATGCAGCGATGAAGACGGGGAAACGTGCCATTTGTGCCGGACCAGGAAATCCCCCCGTTGTGGTGGATGACTCCGATGGGCTCGACTACAACAAGGTGGCCCAGGACATCATTCTCGGTGGTGGCTTTGATAACAACTTGCTCTGCATCGGTGAAAAACAAATCTTTGCCGTGGCTGACAGTTATGCCAAAACCCGTGATGCTCTCATCGCCAATGGTGCGGCTCTGCTGACCTCCTCGCAATTGGAAGCGATCAAGAAAGAGGTATTCACATTTAAGGAAGATGGCGGAGGTTGCTCCCATGCCGTCCTGAATCGGGATTATGTCGGGGCTGATGCCGCCAAGCTGGCCAAGATTGCCGGATTGACCGTGGCTCCTGATACGCCGATGCTTATTGCCGAAACTGCCGAAGATGACCTTTTTGTCGTCGAAGAGCAGATGATGCCATTGCTTCCGCTCATTCAGGCCAAGTGTTTCGGAGAAGCCATTCGCATGGCAAAAGATTCCGAGCATGGCTACAAACACTCGGCGATGGTGCACACTTTGAACGTGGCTCACATGACCGAGATGGGCAAAGCCATGGACACCACTTTGTATGTAAAGAATGGTCCCTGTGTGGCAGGTCTGGGAATCGGTGGGGAAGGCTACATCAGCTTCTCCATTGCGACGACGACCGGCGAGGGCATCACCACACCCAAGACGTTCACCCGTTTCCGCCGATGTGCATTGGTGGAGCAGCTCAACATCGTCTAAACCGATTTCTGGAAACCAAGTTCTCCACCCAACATGATTCACGCAAGAGTAGATGGACACGCAGTCAGCACAATCTGCCATCCTAGCCTTCGGGGCCAGAAAATCGCTCTTTGCACCCCGATTGATGAAAACGGTAACTCCACAGGCTCTCCCCTCGCGGCGATTGACCCGATCGGAGCAGGCCAGCACACCCATGTTTTTATCACGACTGACGGTTCATGGACACAAAATGCCGTTCATGATAAAACCTCTCCAATCCGTAACCAGATTATAGGACTGATTGACTGAAGATGAAACCGGGAAGAGTTGTTGGTAAAGTCACCTTTCATCAAACGGATCCAGCCTTCCGTGGAGCCCGCTGGTTATTGGTATCTCCAATGGGAGAAGCCGAGCTGACCGGTGAAAATCCAACTGGCGTTTCCCAGAATTCCTCCCCCGTGGTTTATGACAAACTGGGTGCCGGAATCGGGGATGACATTCTCTACGTTGAAGGCGCCGAAGCTACGCAACCATTTGATCACCCGATCCCTTTGGACGCCATCACCGTCGCCCTTCTCGACCATCATCATTTTTCCACCCCCAACTGATTCAACTTTTAAACAAAAATAACAAAGATATACGATGAGCCAATTCTACACAGAAAAAGCCCTCCAGCAAATGATTGACCAGGGTCAGGACCTCAATGCATTGCCTGCCAATGCACGGTTTAGCCCCATGGCCAGAGACCTCCTTCGCAAACACAAAGCGAATCCAGGAAGCAAAACCGAAGAGCCTAAGGCCGCTACGCCTTCCGGCACTCCCCGTATTCATGAGCCCGTCCTCCCCAACTACGAATATGACTGGACGCCCGGTGCTGACCCCAAGTCTGCCAAGGATATTGAAGCCTTCTTTTACTCTCCCGAAATTCAGGCCCTTAAGACACGCATCTGCGACATCGGAAAGCGGATCTGGAACAAAGGATATGTCGACGGCAACGGAGGCAACATCACTGTCCGGGTAGGGGACAACCTTGTGCTTTGTACACCCACATTGATCTCCAAAGGTTTCATGACCGAGGACGACATCTGCATGGTGGATCTGGATGGAAACCAGGTTGCTGGCACACGTCCGCGGACCTCCGAAGTCAATACGCACCTTGGCATCATGAAGCAGGAGCCGAAAGCTAAATCCTGCGTGCATGCTCACCCGATTTATGCAACGGCCTTTGCGGTTGCCGGAGTGACCCCTCCTTCCTGCCTCATTCCTGAGCCGGAAGTATTCCTCGGTGAAATAGGATTTGCCAGTTACCAGACTCCCGGAACGCCGGAAAATGCCCTGGAAGTGGGGCAACTTGCCAAGAAGCACCAGTCCATTCTCATGCAAAACCACGGCGTCATCTGCTGGGGTAAGGATGTCGAGGATGCCTACTGGAAGATGGAAAATACGGATGCATTCTGCCATGCGGTTACTGTCACAATGCAAATTGGTGGGCCGAAACAATATGGTCCTGACAAATTGAAGGAACTGATCCTTCTTCGTCAAAAGCTGGGTATGCCGGACTATCGCCTGGATGAGCTTCAGGAATGCCAGCTTTGTGATGCCGGAGAATACACTGTGCAGACCGAGCCAACTCCTTGCTCCTGCACACTGGAGAATACTGCGCCAGCGGATAGCGGATCATCCGAAGGTGATGCGGACGAAGCACTCGTGCAGCAGATCACCGATGTCATCATGGAACAACTCAAAGCCTAACCTCAGAATTTTACTTTATCATGACCAAGAAAGATCCCATCCGAGTCGCGATCACTGGAGCTGCCGGAAACATCGGTTATGCCCTCCTTTTCCGGATTGCTTCCGGGCAAATGTTTGGTACGGACCAGCCGGTTGCCTTGAATTTAATCGAAATTGAGCCCGGCATGAACGCTCTTCGCGGAGTGGCCATGGAGCTGGATGACTGCGCTTTTCCTTTGATTACCGAGATTGTGCAGACCTCTGATTTGTCTGTAGGTTTCCGTGATGCAGACTGGGCTTTGCTGGTGGGATCTGTGCCCAGGAAGAAGGGCATGGAGCGTTCGGATCTTCTTAGCATCAACGGCAAAATTTTTGTCGAACAAGGTCAGGCGATCAACAATAACGCCAAACGTACTTGTCGTACTTTGGTGGTTGGAAATCCTTGTAACACCAACTGCCTGATTGCGATGAACAGTGCTCCGGATATCCCGAATGAGCAGTTCTTTGCCATGACCCGTCTGGATGAAAACCGGGCCAAGACCCAGTTGGCGCAGAAGGCTGGAGTGCCAGTGAAGGAAGTCGCGGATCTTTGCGTCTGGGGAAATCACAGCCCGACCATGTTCCCGGATTTTTACAACACCCGGATCGGTCGTAAAAAGGCCACCGAAGTCATCACGGATGAAGCGTGGTTGAAAGAAACTTTTGTGCCCACAGTCGGGCAACGTGGAAAAGCGATCATTGATGCCCGTGGTGCTTCTTCTGCCGCCTCCGCAGCCAATGCCGTGGTTGACAATGTACGAGACCTGATCAAGCCGACTCATGGCACTTTTCACAGTGTTTGTGTCGTGTCCAAGGGTGAATATGGCACGCCTCCCGGCATCATCACTTCGCTACCCATCAAAGTCGATGCCATCGGCAACTGGCGGGTTGTGGAAGGCATCAAGCACAATGACTACGCCAAGGCCCAAATTGCCGCCTCCAATGACGAGTTGCTGGAAGAGCGGAAGATGGCGTTTGCCGGGCTCGGAATGTCGGTTTGATTCGTCATTTCCAAACATTCTACCGGGATTTTGTCTGACCGGTCCTTTATGACACCGAGGAGATCGGAGGTTAAAAGTCTGAGTTTTCGCTCTTGGCTTTCACCTTCTTTGGCCAAGTGAAGGTAAAGGTGCTGCCTTTGCCTCGTTCTGAATCGACTTTGACTTCACACTTGAAGCTTTCGACGGTCTTTTTGATGACGGCGAGTCCGATCCCGGAGGATTGATTTTCTCCAGTTTGGTCATTGTCGGGAAGCTTTTGAAAGGTACGGAACATGCCGAAGATTTTATCCTGATGTTGTTCCGGAATGCCGGGGCCATCATCGGTGACTGTAAATCTGTAGTGATCCTTGTGGGAAGCATCGCATTGTACGATGATGTTTCCCGCGGGGCGGTCGTGGTGTTTGATCGCATTCTGAATGAGGTTTCTCAGGACCAGCTCAAAGGGGGCGTTGTAGGTTAAAAAGATTGGTAGGGGGCCATCTACACGAATTTTGTAATTATCCTCAGAATCGAGGATTTCCTTGAGTTCCTCCAGCAGCCCTTTGACGTCAACTTCGCGAATTTCCCCCAGAACTTTTCCGGACCTGGAGTAGGTGAGGAGGTCATCCAGAAGGCGGCCAAGTCTTTTGCAACGTTCGTGAATTCGTTCGAGATTCTGTGCAGAGTTAGGGGAAAGGTGTTCCAGATCATCTTCAGCAATCCATTCTGCCAGAAGAGAGATTCCCTGTAGGGGTGTACGTAGGTCGTGAGACGCGACATAGGTGAATTGGTCGAGTTCTTCCACAGTATCCCGGAGGGCTTGCTCCGCTTGTTTCTGAAGACGGGTTGCCCGGCGTTGCTCAGTCACGTCTTCCCATTCAACCGCATTGCCTTCAAATTGTCCCAGTTCATTGTAAATGGCGGTGATGGTGATGTGGAGAATAATGTTCCCGATTCGAATGTCTGTGCGGATGGGTAGATTCTCCAGATTGGTTAGGCGAGGTCTTTGCCTTTGGGGGTTTTTAAGGAAGAAATCGATATTGCTGCCAATCAGTTTATCCGGTTCAAAAGTTGGCCACCGTTTTCTAAACTGATGGGCATGTTTTCTAAAAATGCTTTTGGCGGCATCGTTGAGATAGGTAATCTCAAATTTGCGGTCGATCGTCATGTACCCATTGACGGACTGGTCGACCATGCGTTGTAAGCGGTGGGCCTGATTACTGTGCTCTCGGGCGTCTTCCAGTCGTTCGGCCATTCGGTTGAAGGCAGAGGACAGGGTTTGGATTTCCTGGGTATGGACGTTGTGAGTGGCAATGCGGGTTTTGAAAAGCCCGTGGGTGATGGAAGAGACGGCTTGATTGAGTTTTGCGATGGGGCTGGTGACTTCACGTCGTAGAACGAGGTACGTGAGACCGAAACCAAGGAAGATGATTCCAGAGTTGAGAAAGGCTTGCTGGATCCCGATTTGCCGGGCCTGATGAAGGACGGCATTAATGGGGGTTTCTGCAACGAGGATCCAACCGTTGCCGGCTTTATCAAATTTGCTTTGTTCCACCGCGATGGTTTGAATTACCAGCTCATCCGGGTCCGCCAAACTGGGCACAACTCCCTTCCTGTCTCCCACTCTTGAATCAATCTCTCCCGAAGGCTGAAGAATGGTTTTCGGTTTTTCGTTGTTTAAATATTGTTTCACTGTCTCGTGATTGGCATAGGAAACCTGAAATGGGGTTGTTTCAGTGTAGGGATCATTGGATGCAATGAAATCTCCATCACGATTCATAAGTATCAATCGTGTATCTGAGCCCTGAACAAAGAGCAGTTCGGAAAATCTCAGCCAGGAAAAGTATCCAATGGCTGCTCCCAGAATCGGGCGTTTGGGCTTGGTTTTATCGCGGATTGGGGCTGAAAAGAGAATGACGGCTTCTTGAGTTTCCGGGTCGAGAATCAGATCCGTGGTCCATGTGTTTTCGAGTTCAGCGGTCAGCAGTGCATCAATGTGGAGGGCATTTCGTTCGACTTGCTCTCTGAATTTCCCTGGCAGGTATTGGGTGGAGAGTCGAAGCGAACCCTCACGATCAAAGATGTGGACGGCATCCCAGGGAGTGGCGAGTTCATTGACCACGTCCATGAGGGCATGCCTACTAAGCAAGCGGTCTTCTTTCTCCGGGAGATTCCCATGGGAATACATGTTGGCAATGGCAACAATGCCGCGGAAGGCTTCATGGAGCGTAATTTCCAGATCATGGATGGTATTTTCTGTTCTCTCCAACTGAGCATCCGACAGGTTCTCAATCGTATTGGAAACCACAGTGTTGTAGACAAAGTATCCGGTAACCAGGCATGCACAAAATCCAATCAGGCAGAGTAGGGACAGAATGTGTGTCGTAAGTTTCATGCCTGATTTAGAATTGAACGCTAGTATGGTAATGAATGATTTGGAAGATCTTCAGATGGATGAGCCAGAAAATTAATGATCTTTGGACTCCGTCAAAAGTTGTCTTAGAAAGGAACGATCAATGATGGTGTTTGGTCTGAAAAGTTGCTCCCAATTATTGGATTGGCTGATAAATTCATGGATCATCCTTGCATTGCTGTAGATAGAGTTGGTGGCAGAACCTACTGAAAAGGCGGTGTAGTTGAGTCTTAGATCCAGTATTTGAATGCCTTCGAGTTGAGCCTGAATTTCTTCTACAGGTGTATGGAATTGTTTGGCTAAAATGGAGTGGGCTTCTTCCGGTTTTTGGTGCAGAAAGTCTACGGCTCTAAAATAGGCACGGCATAGCTTGAGGGTGGCTTTCGGATACTCATCAATGAAGTCTTTTCTGAGGGTCAATACATCTGTAATCAATCCAGAGGCTTCTTTGGAGGAGAAAACAATGTGGTGCTGTTCTAACTCCAGAATTTGAGAGAGGTAGGGTTCATAGATGGCGGCTGCATCAATTTCGCCCTTTTTCAGTAGTCGCAGGCACTCTTCTGCGGAAGCTTGTACGGGAGTAATTTCTTCAAGCGTGTGTCCAAATTGCTGGAGTATGTAGCTGAGGAAAAATTCCGTTACAGTGCCTTTTTCAAAAGCGACCCTTTTTCCAACCAAGTCGGTGGGGGATTGAATGTCTGTGGAGGCCACAATCGCATCGGAGCCATTGGAATAATCGATAGCAAATACGATGCGGTGATCCATGCCTTTCATTTGTTCCTGGATGGCTTCTGAGACAAGATTCGCTCTGCCATGAAGTTTTCCGTCGATGTAATCTTTATGGAGTTCTTCCAACGAGGGATAATGCCGGATTTCTACCTCCAGACCTTCTTGCTCAAAGAGTTTTTTTTCTTCGGCCACATCCAATGCGATGTATCCTGGCCAGGTGATTTCCCCAATGATAATTTTTCCAGGATTGGGTTCATTGTGATTGGGAGATGGGGAGCGATTACAGCTGAGTAGCAGTAAGGAAAAAAGGATGCAAATGGAGAGGAGGGGTTTCATGAAATGTCTATGGATTCACAGCTTTAGAACCATCTGCGGATTTGAAGATAGGCAGTGCGGGGGACCTCATGGTGAA
>CAYSOI010000082.1:0-12247 GCA_964432425.1 uncultured Opitutales bacterium
AAACTCCTGACAAGATAGGCCTCTCCTGTCTTTGGTTCCTCAACAGAACTCTTCGCAAAAACGTTTTATTTCTCGGCTGGTGAAGGGTGATTTCAGGATGCCTGTTTTAAGTTTTTGCACGACGTCTGGGAAACATTCTTCCTGAAATCTGAACTTGTTTGTGCCTAAGGCATGTAGTTTGGGAATGAGATGTTTATCAAATTTCTTCGCATCTCGAAAGTTCACAACTGAATCATGTTTAATGAAAGGGTGTTCGCCTCTTTCAAGGAGTGTGGTCGTATCTACTCCCGACCGAAGAGTTGTGACATTTACAATGACAATGGACCGACCATCATCCGCTACGACCATCCAAAGATGAAAGTCCTGGTCTTCTCGCTCTCTGAGCAAGAAGCATGTGCCCACCCTGATCTCAGGTAGATCAAACACTGGCCAATAGATTGTCTATTGCCGCGACAGCCTCCAGTTCCTCTGAGATCTGTTGAATCTCCTCTTTTGACTTTTTATCTGCCTTGAGAATATCTTCCAACTCAATCGGGAAGGTTGATCCATGGGGATCTCTCCATTCAGGAAGAGTGTGGGTGTAATCCACCACCTTCCACCTGAATTCATCTCCATATTTCGCACGATAGTCTTCACTGAAAGTATGGAAGATTTCATCGAGTAATTCCATCTCGGCTTCCGATAACTCAGAGACGTCTGGTTGCTTTCTCAGCTTTACTCGATGATCTTGGATATCTGAAATGTAATTCTCCCATTCGTCATCACGAACAGAACCATTGATGCGATTAAACGTCTGGCTTGGTACAGGTCCATGATCCATGGAGACAAACCGGTCCCAGGTGATGAGCCGTCCCCATTTTTGAAAAGCTTTTCGTTCTGCCAGGTACATCAACTTGATAATCAGTAGATGATACTCTGACTGTTTAGGAGACTTGCTCAAAAAGTAGGTCGCTACCTCGATCGCCTTTTTTGCGTTAAACTGGGGACGGTTCATTACGAGAGAATTAATGTCAGTGTATTTCCATCAAATACAACACATCCCTAGGATTTTCTCAATTTCATTATTTGTTAAAAAGATCGAACAATTCCTGTCCTGCTGCCGACTTTATAGGGTGAGGATTGCGGGCTTGCCTGCATGGAGGCATTTACAGGACAACTGATTGGAGACTATGAGTGAGAAACATGAGGACAAAACGGAACAGATGCGTTGGAAGAGGCGGAACCAGAATCGCTGGTTTGCTCTTGGGATCTGTTTTTTGATGATTAACGCATGGGCGGTATTGCGGAACAATGACCGGCCTAAGGTGATTGATGCGGTTTCGCAGGCTCCGGGTTCGGAGTCGGAGGAGGCACCAGAGTCGATTCAGATTGTGGATGACCAGGGCGAGGTGGTGCTGGCGGGCAAGGAGGACATTCGCTGGGACTTTCCGGTCGATATGGTGGAGTCGAGTGAGACGCATGTCTGGAAGTTTTCCGGACCTGTCGATTTCAGTCCAATTCAGCCGGGAATGTTTTGCTGGATTTCGCAGAGGTCACTTGTCTTTAAGCCGGAAGATTCCTGGCCGATTGGAAAGACCGTTCGCACCATTCGCAATGATCGTTTGCTGTCTTTGGATGGGCAAACTTTTGAGCTTCGGAAAACGAACTACAAGACGCAGTCTCTGAAGTTGGAGAAAACAGATTTTAAAGGATCGGGAGGATTGCTGGAGTTTCGATTCAACACACCGGTGCGTCCTGAAGAACTGCTCAAGCATCTCAATATTCAAGGGCTGAATTCCGGGGCGTTGCTTTCGCTCAAATCCAACCAGACGGAACCCAGCCAAACCATTGAGGTGGAATTGGATGACGATCAGTATCAGCACCTCGATATCACACTGGATCACAAGTTGTTGCCTGCGGAGGGAGATCTGGGAATGGAGGAGACAAGGAAGTGGACTTTGCGATCTAACCGGGAGCTTCAGGTCCGGAGTGTTCGGGGAAGAATGCATTCGTACGGAAAAGGGGAGATCGAGATCTCGTTTTCTCATTCCGTCCAGCATACTCATCTTCGCGGCAATGTGGAAATTCAACCGGATCTTGCGTTTCAGGTCTTGCCGGGTCGTAGTTATTGGCGGAAGCAATGTCGGATTCAGGCCGACTTTGAACCAGGCACGACCTACAAGCTGACTTTTCGCAAAGGCATCGCCTCCACCAATGGTTGGCCGAATTCCAAACTGATTGAACGCAGCGTCCGCATGTCGGATCGCCGGGCCGATGCCAGTTTTCTTCATGCGGGTTCCCATCTTTCTCCCAATGGTCACCTGCGGGTTCCGATCAACACGGTGAATGTGGAGGATTTCGATGTTTCGATCAGCCGCATTTTTCCAAACAATCTCGTGATCTTTGGCATGCGGAATGCCAGCAAGTACTCCGGTTACTATGGCTATGCTCATCAGGGGCTTTCCGAGCCAATTGTGAAGCAGCATTCGATTTCCGTTCCGCATACACCTAACGAACCTGTGGAATCTGCCATCCAACTTCGTGAGCTTCTGGAGCCTCCCTTCACCGGAATCTACCACATCGATATTAAGGGCAAGAACACCTCCAAAGCGGACCGCAAGATTCTGCACATCACCGACATCGGCGTCAGCCTCCAACATTCCGCTGACGAAATCCTGGTCTGGGCAAACTCCTTATCCACACTAGAACCCATTTCCGATGCGAAGGTGACGCTGTTTTCTGAAAACAATCAGGTCCTCCTTTCCGGAACCACCAACGCCGAAGGTCTGGCTCAACTTGCGGTGCCGCCCCATGTGGACTCGAAACCGATCTTGTTGACGGTCGAAAAAGCGAACGATGTGGCCAGCCTGTTTCTGCCGGAAACCCGAATCGATTCACCGGTTGCCAATGTCGGGCGTCCTTACCTTCAGGATCGTCATGAAGCGTTTCTTTTTACTGGCCGGGGTATTTACCGTCCTGGAGAGACGGCTCACCTCAAGGCCATTGTTCGGGACGCCAAGGCGGAGTTCACCAAACCGTTCCCTGTCGAATTGCGGGTGCATCATCCCGATGGTCGAAATGCAGGGAAGTTCAACACACTGCTCTCCAAGAATGGGACGGCTGATTTTGCGGTGCCATTCGAACCCTCCTGGCCCTTGGGGAGGTATACTTTCAAGTTAGCTCTTTCAGGTTCGGAAGACTCCGCTTCAGAACTTGGCTCTCTACAGGTCAACCTTGAGGAATTCACTGCGGCAAAACTTGAAGTCGCGGTCAATGTTCCGGGGTTGGACTCTACCCAATCCTCTCTGAAAGCTGGCGATCCATTGGAGTTCGAAGTCTCTGCCCATCACTTGACCGGGAGACCTGCGGACGGGATGCCCTTGAAAGCCTTTCTTCGGTATCGGCCTGTTGAGTTTTCTCATCCGGATTGGGAGGACTTCACATTCCAGGACCAGGAAAAGGCTTTCCCCGCAGAGTTCCTGCAATTGAAGAATGTGGGAAGTGGGACATTGAATGAAGAAGGGAAGTACCGCTTTTCCACCACGGTTGCTCTCTTGCATCCGCCGTCCAATGCGGAAATGGTTTTGGCCAGCAATGTTCGTGATGTGGCGGGTCGTGCGGTGGCGGGTTCCATGCCCATTCCTCTCCATGCCTATCCCTTGTTTGTTGGGCTTCGACAAGGAGAGAAGCCGGGAACCTGGGAGGCGGCTGCGGTGACTCCAGAAGGTCAAGCGGTCTCCGATGGCACCGAGCTTCGTTTTTCCGTTCACCAAATTACACACTCCCTGATCTTGCGGAAGGATGACAATGGTCACTACCGCTATCAGTCGGATCGGCATCTGAATGAAGTCCACGAAGCCAATGCCTCCACACAATCGGGCCGTGCTGCATTTGAACTTCCTGAGGATCTGGCCAGTGGAAACTATTTGATCCGTGCCGAACATCTCGTCGGCGGTTCCTCCGCCACCATGAAGTGGGAAGTGCAGAAAGATGGCACTGTTTCGAAAACATGGTCCAGTGAAGAACCGGAGAAAGTGGAACTCTCTTTTGCTCAGGAAACTTACCATCCCGGCGACCGGGCCACCTTACGCATTGCCGCCCCGTTCTCCGGTAAAGCGTTGGTTGCATTTCAGCAGGATTCGGTGCTGGAAACCAAGGTATTGCAACTGGATGCGGAGGGCACGGGACAACTGGAGTTTGTCGTGACGGCGGACCATTTCCCCAATGCCTGGGCAACGGTCAGTGTCATTCGGGCAGTGGTTCCCGGAGACGCAGACTGGCAAACCCACCGAGCCTTCGGGGCCGAACCCTTGCGAATCAATCCTGAGCCAAGGCAATTGACGCTTGCCATCACTGCACCCGAGGAAACCCTTCCCGCCGAATCATTCGCAACCCAAATCCAGGTGACGGATGCAGCAGGACAACCCGTGCAATGTGAAGTCGCCCTGGCTTTGGTGGATGAAGGCATCTTGTCACTGACCCGTTTCCAGACGCCCAACCCCATTGACTATTTTCACGATCTTCGCACACCCCACTTTCAGCTCTATGATCCCTACGGTCAATTGCTGCCGGATACCGATGGGGATTTGATCCAGAACAAACTGGCAGTGGGTGCTGGTGGAGCTGCTCTGGCTAAGTTTCTCAACCCGTTTCAGGCGGAACGTTTCAAGAATCTGGCTCTTTGGAAACCTGCCGTACAGACGGATGCGGAGGGGAAGGCCATGGTGGATTGGGAATTACCGGAGTTTTCCGGAAAAGTACGATTGATGGCAGTGGCTGCGGAGGCGGGGAAGTTTGGTTCGGCGCAGAAGAATGTCGTGATCAAACGCCCGTTCACAGTCGTGACCGGACTCCCGAGATTCCTGGCTCCCGGCGACCAATTTCAAATGCCCCTGCGAATCTTCAATGATTCGGAAGAGGAGCTGGAGGTTTCGTGGCAGATGAAAGTTTCGGATCACCTCAAATTTGGCGGTGTTGATGAGCAACAGGTGGATGATGTGGCAACCCTGGATGCAGGTGCCTCGTTCTCTCGTAAGTTCGGTTTGGAAGTCGGCTCCACACCTGGGCTGGCTTACGTTGAGATCACCGCCAAATCCGGCGACGATACCTATCACGAACGGATCGATCTCTCCATTCGCCCTGCCTATGCCCGGGAGTACAACGTCCTCAGCGGGGTCCTTTTGGAAGGAGAGAAAAAGGAGCTTCCGGTGGCGAAAGGATTTTTGGCCAGCACCACCGCAGGTCAACTGGATCTTTCTCCAACGCCCGACACCTTGGCCGGACCGTTGTTGGAATCCTTGATCAGTTATCCCTATGGTTGCCTGGAGCAAACCACCTCAAGGAGCATGCCGTTGCTCTTCGTGCAGGATCTCTTCCGGCGTTTGGACAACGAGAATGAAAAGAGGGGAGAGATTGAGGAATATGTACAGGCTGGGATCCAGCGAATCCTGTCCATGCAGAATGCACAGGGCACCTATGGTTGGTGGCCCGGAGATCGTGAGGTCTTTCATTGGGGAACTCTCTATGCCACACAGTTTCTGCTCGAAGCGAAGGCAGCGGGATTCCAAGTTTCTGATTTGGCCCTCCAGCGATCGATCAAAAAGATCTCAGATTGGTTAAGCCTTGCAGTGGGCTCGGAAACGGATCGTCAGGAATTGCAAACGTATGCCCTGCAGGTTTTGGCCATGGCGGAGAAGGTGCCGCAAGGATGGTTGCAACGATTCTGGGAACTGAAAGACGAACTGTCCGCAGAAAGCCAAATACGTCTGGCCTCCGCTTATCTGTACTCCGGAGACCGAAGAAAAGCCAATGCCATGGCCAATGCGATCCAACTGCCAAAATGGACAAACAACAAGGTTCACAGTTGGCGTACTTTGCGTTCTCCGTTGCGAACCCAGGCCATCTACCTGAATTTGCATGTTGAACTCGATCCGGGTTCTGCAACGACGGCTCGAATGGTGGGTGAATTGGTCAAAGTGCTGGAAGGTTCCACTTACCTCACCACTCAGGAGAATGCCATGTTGCTCTTGGCGATGGGCAAGTATGCCCGGCATCTGGGAGACGATTCCCTGGAGACCAAGGCTCTTCTCGTCGTCGATGGGAAAGCCCTGGAGAATGACGCTCCCACGCAGACGTTGTCTTTTGAGGAAGGGAAAGTGCCGGGACAGGTTTCGATTCAAAACCAGGGGCCTGGTCCGCTCTATTATGCCTTCACAGTAGATGGCATTCCGGATGCTCAACCGGCTCCTCTTGCTTCCGGTGTGATGATCAATCGACTCATTGATGCGGAAGACTTTCCAATCCAACGAGGGGACCTTGTGAGCATTGAATTGGTCATCGATACCCGAGGTTCCGAGATCGATCATCTGGCCATTCAGGATTTGTTGCCAGCAGGTTTGGAAATTGAGTCATCCAAGCCTTACAAACTTCTCCGGCATCATGAACATCGCGATGATCGTTTTCTCGCCTTCCCGAAAGCCATCAACGGGTTGCACCGTTTTGAGTACATGGCTCGTGCCGTAACGGCGGGAACGTTTACCCTTCCAGCTCCGACGGCGGTCTGCATGTACGATGCAGAAATACAAGCCATTGGCGAAGCGGCGACGCTCACCATCGTGGAGAATTAACAAGCGATTACACAAAGTTTGAACGGAATCGGCAATGGTCGCTTCAAAGCAGGTGTAGCAGGCTTTTTACGAGAATGAGTCATCTTTTTTTTATTATCAGCTGAAGCTTAGACTCCAACCACGCATCTCAAGGTGAAAAAACGTTTATCCATCTCCCTTCGGCAATTGGGTGTCTTTGTGGCAGCTTTGTTTGGGGTGGGCGTTCTTGCCTGGTGTGTGGCCTGGTTTGTCTTTCCTTTTCCCAAGGATGAATTTCTGCGGTATGATGCGTCGCAATGCATCACAGATCGCAATGGTGAAATCCTTCGCACGACCCTCAATTCCGACGGCCAACGTTGTTTGCCCATTCGGTTGGAAGATGCCGGGGAGTGGCTGCCCAAAGCCATGATCGCGACCGAGGACAAGCGTTTCTCTCGTCATCATGGGGTCGACTTTCTGGCCTTGATTCGGGCGGTCGGGCAGATGATTCAGCATCGGGAAGTTGTCTCCGGGGCTTCGACCATCAGCACGCAGACGGTACGGCTGGTGCATCCGCGTCCGAGGCATTTGGGTTCGAAGATCATTGAGGCATTCCGGGCGGTTCAGATGGAAACCTTTCTCACCAAGGAGGAGATTCTGGAGCAATATCTGAATCGTTCTCCGTTTGGGGGAAACCTTGTCGGGATTCGGGCCGCAAGTTTGCATTATTTTTCCAAGGAACCTGCAGACCTGAGTCTGGAGGAAGCGTCCTTGTTGGCCGGGCTCCCTCAATCGCCAAATCGACTTCGGCCGGATCGACATCCCGAACGGGCCAAAGAGAGACGGGAAATGGTTTTGCAGGCCATGCGGAAGCAGAACTTTGTGGAAGAATCTCAGTTTGCATCGGCCAACAAAGCCAACATACATTTACAGCTCTGGAAGCCACCGTTCCTGGCCCCTCACTTTGTGGATGCGGTTTTGCAGGAACGATTTCCCAAAAAGATTGTGCAGTCCTCGCAGTCTCATGCTCCCAAATATTATGGGAGAGGCACTTCCTTGGATTTATCCATTCAAAAGATGGCGGAAGCCCAGTTGTCCTGGCACCCGAATGACAAAGCCAAGAGCGCCGCCATCATTGTGTTGGACGCCAAAACGCAACAAATCCTGGCATTGGTCGGTTCTCCGGATTATGACGATTCGGAGATCGCCGGGCAGTACAATGTGGCTCTGGCTTCCCGATCTCCGGGGTCGGCTTTGAAGCCGTTTGTTTATGGTTTGGCCATGGATCGGGGGTTGTTGACGCCGGAAGAAATCCTGGAGGACCAACCTTTGCAATTGAAAGGTTACCAACCCAAAAACTTCGACCATAGCTTCCGCCGTAAAGTTTCGACTCATACCGCACTGGTGGAATCCTTGAACCTGCCAGCGATTCAGGTGCTGCAAAGAGTGGGTGTGCAAACCACCTTGGATGTGTTGCATGAGTTGGGTTTGAAGACCTTGAATAAGCCTGCCGATCACTACGGTCTCAATCTGGTGCTGGGAGGTGGGGAAGTGCAGCCCTTGGCCCTGGCCCGAGCTTATTGCAAATTGGCCAATCCATCTCCGGCTAACCCCATTTCTCCAGAAGCGGCATGGATGGTGAACAAGATTCTCTCTGG
This sequence comes from uncultured Opitutales bacterium, assembly GCA_964432425.1. GTDB lineage: Bacteria > Verrucomicrobiota > Verrucomicrobiia > Opitutales > JABJCN01 > JAYPDO01. The sequence goes on from CAYSOI010000082.1 coordinate 8,222, forward strand.
CAATGAAAGGAATCACGCGGCACTGGGGCAGGAGGTCAATGGCAGTTATCCGAAGGTCGCCTGGAAGACCGGAACTTCGGCCCGGAATCGCGATGCCTGGACGGTGGCCTGGAATCATCAGTACGTGGTTTGTGTCTGGCGTGGAAATCCGGATGGTTCGTCCTGTCCAGAGATGACAGGATTGAAAGATGCCGCGCCACTGGCTCTGGAGATCTTTGCCAATTTGCCCTATGTCGAAAGTTTGCCACGGAAGCCGGAATGGCCCCTGATGCTGGAGAAGCGTAAAGTCTGTGCCGCCACGGGTTTGCCCAAGTCCAATCATTGTAGTCAAACCATCTTCGACCAATTCATTCCTGGCATCTCCCACAACCATCTGTGCAAAGGGCAGTGTCGTGAGAAAGCCAAAGCAGGGGAGTCGGCTTCCAAGGCCACCCGCATCCTTCGTCCCATTCACGGCGAGACCTTTGCGTTGTTGCCTTCGCAGAAGCAGCCCACTCTTCCACTGGAAGCGGAGGGAGACAGGGAGGTGTACTGGTTTGTCAATGGCACGTTCTTTGCCAAGGCCAATCCCAATAAAGTGCTCCAGCTTCCCCTTCACCCCGGTACTTTCGAGATCACTTGCACCACCGAATCCGGTCAGGCTGACCGAGCCAGAATCTTCGTGGAATGATCAATGAGATCGGTCGGATCGGTCTTATCTGACTGATCGGACCGATCCTTTCCTGCAAAGCTTGATCTCTTGCTTTAGCTTTGCAGATTGAGTGGCTCTTTATGAGCACTTTTCTCCAAGCCGCGACTTCCAGGAAAACGCTTTTGACCTCGCTCCGGGTGGCTCTGGTTGTCGGAACTATCCTGGGGCTGATCAACTATGGGGATCGCATTTTTCTTCACCAAAACATGATGATGGTCGATTGGGTAAAGCTCGGGGTGACCTATCTTGTTCCATTTTGTGTGGCAACTTATGGGGCGGCGAGATATGCATCACAAAGCAAGTAAGTTTCTTCTCATGATTTCTACATTATCAAAAAACCGACTTTTCGTTATTCTGATTGGCCTGTGCTGCGGCACGTTGGCTTTGTCTGCCAAGTCCAAAACCTTCAAGGTCTTCCTGCTGGCGGGGCAGTCCAATATGCAGGGCCAGGGCGTGGTCGAGATGGATCATCCCAAGTATTACAACTCCGGGAAAGGGAATCTCGTCAACACGATGGCAGATCCCAAAAAGGCGTCCGCTTACCAGCATTTGAAAGATAAGGATGGTAACTGGGTGGTTCGGGACGATGCCTTCATTCGGTATCGCAACAAGCAAGGCGTGATGGCGGGAGGGGTGTCGATTGGTTTTACCGGTTATGGTAGTATGAAATCCCGGCATCATATTGGGCCGGAGTTGCAGATCGGTCATCATTTGGGTGATCATTATGACGAGCCGGTCCTGCTGATCAAAACGGCTTGGGGCGGCAAGAGTTTGTACAAGGATTTTCGACCCCCTTCGGCAGGTGGAGACACCGGGGAGTTTTATCAAAAAATGCTTTCCGAAGTGGAGGAAGCTCTGGCTGCGGTGGGCCAGGAGTTTCCAGAGTTGAAAGGCAAGGAGCCGGAATGGGCGGGTTTTGTGTGGTTTCAGGGTTGGAATGATATGTTCAACAAAGATGCCCTTGCTGAGTATGAAGCCAACCTGGTTCATTTGATCAAAGACCTTCGAACGCATCTGAAGGCACCGAATCTGCCGGTCGTGGTAGGGGAGTTGGGCAACATGGGAGAGGACGCCGGGGACAACATGAAGACCATTCGGGAGGCTCAACGCAAAGCCTGCGAACGGGAGGAATGGAAGGGCACTGTCCGTTTTGTCAAAACCACACAATTTGCCCGTCCCAAGGAAGAGTCGCCCAATGTGGGGCATGGGCATCATTGGTTTGGCAATGCGGAAAGTTACTTTTTGATTGGGGATGCATTGGGAGCCGCGATGGTGAATTTACTCTCTTCGCCTGGGAAACTTTCGTCGAATGCTTCAAATCTCCATACGTATATGAATCGCCATTGCGTCCAATGTCATGGCAAGGACGGGAAGGTGAAGGGGAAGGTCAACCTCCTGGAACTGCAAACGACAGGTGATTGGAAAAAGCATCCGGAACTACTGGAGGACTTGATCGGCGTTTTGGAAGATGAAGAAATGCCACCGGAAAAGGAACCGGAAATGCCTGCGAAAGTTCGTGAGGCATTGATTGCGGAATTCCAGGCGTTACTTGAGGAAACACTGCAAACAGTGGATTATCCACAGACTCCGATTCGCAGAATGAATCGTTTTCAATACAACAATGCGGTGGTCGATCTCCTTGAGTTGGATCGCGACATTTTTCAACTCAATGAACGTCTCCTGCGTCGTTACGATGATTACTTTCGGCCATCCACCAGGAAGATGCCGGATCATGTAAAAGTCGCCAGTCGGCCATTGAGCAAGGACATTGACGGGCGGCGTCCGGAAGGCTTTCGGAAAGTGGCTCCGTTTCCTCAGGATCAACGGGCCGAACATGGGTACGACAATCGTGGAGACCATCTCACTCTGTCGCCGCTTTTGATGGAGTCGTTCCTTCAACTCAGTCAATCCATTGTCGAAAGCCCCGACTTGAATCCACGGGAATGCCGAAGCTGGAACCGTTTGTTTGCCGAGCCCGGAAAACCTGTCGCTGTAGCTGGTGGTAAATTTGATGCCGAAAATAAGAAATGGCTGAGAGTGATCAACAATGCCGGAGCCAGGGATTGGGTGCAAAAGATGACCAACTGGGGCAGGCATTGGTCTGGAGACCACCAACTGATCTGGATGAGCCGGAAAGCGGACCTGGAGCTAAAGCTGGAATTCGAGACAGAGGTGAAAGGTGAGGGCTTAATCATCGGTTTTACCAAGGCTCGGGACTACGGGACTTTTGAGGTGTTCCTGGATGGCCAGAAGCTTGGTTGTTCTTACGACCTCTATGACCCCAACGTGATTCGGGCCAAGGACGTGCAGATCGAGCTACCCATTGAGCCAGGGAAGCATCAGTTGACCATTCGCTGTGTGGGGAAGAATCCGAAGTCGTCCAGTTTTCTGTTTGGCATGGATGTCTTCGAAGTCATTCAGCCCAAACAGGAGGCCCCCAAGGTGACGATTCCCACGACCAAAGAGGAAGCCCTTCAGCTTAGGATCGCCAAACTGCTGCGCCGTGCTTTCCGCCGCCCACCTGAGCCCGAAACCTTGCAACGCTTTGTCGACTTTGCCCGTAAGCAACTTTCGTCTGGAGTCCGCTTCGAAGATACCATGCGATCCGTTGTTGGAGCGGCCTTGGCCACGCCGGACTTTCTCTATCTTTACGAAACCCGAGGTGATGCAGGCCAAGGTTCTCAACTGGTCGACGACTTTGAGTTGGCCTCCCGCCTGGCCATGTTCTTCTGGGGCAGCATCCCGGATGATTCGCTGTTGGAACTTGCCGAAGCTGGAAAACTGAAGGAGGCGAAGGTGCTCAGTGCCCAGATTGACCGGATGCTCAATGATCCCCGTTCGAGTCGGTTTTGTGATGGTTTCTCCGCTCAATGGCTGCAACTGGATCGCCTGGTCACTTCCGTGCCTGACCCGAAGCAATTCCCCTACTTCTACTACAATGGATATCGGGTCAGCATGCACATGATGCTGGAACCATTGTTGCTGTTTGAAACCGTGTATGTGGAGGACCGTTCTGTTATGGAACTTCTCGCCCCCGACTTCACCTGGCAAAGCTCCCTGTTGGCAGGACTTTATCAAGGCAAACGCAATGGCGGAGAAGACAAAGTCCTGAACTTCAAACGTGTCTCTCTGGAGGACCCAAGAATTGGAGGCGTCATCACCAATGCCGCCGTCATGACCATGACCTCCTCTCCGGAACGAACTCAACCCATCAATCGAGGCGCCTGGGTCAATGCTGTCATCTTCAATGATCCTCCCGAACCCCCACCCGCCGATGTCCCACCTTTGCCACCCGTCGATGAAGAGAAACTGGCAAAGCTCACTATCCGCGAACG
>CAYSOI010000083.1:0-10906 GCA_964432425.1 uncultured Opitutales bacterium
TTTATTGCATGAAACGTGATGCAATCCTTGCCGCTCTTCGGCTTCTGGGGCAATATGCTAAGGAGGAAGGCATTAAGCTGGAAGTCTCCATCTACGGAGGCACCGCCTTCATGCTGGCCTACAACACACGAGAGGCCACACGGGATGTGGATGCCATCTTGATCCCCAAGGAGGAAGGGGAACGTTTTGTTCTCAAAGTTGCAAAAGAAATGGACTTGGAGCCAGATTGGTTGAATTCCAATGTTCGGCAGTTTGTTTCTCCCAAAGTAGAGGCGAAACGACGGTTAGCTGAAATTGAGGATCAAACTGGTCTCATTATTCAGGTTCCAACTGCCAGGTACCTTTTGGCAATGAAGGCTTTAGCCTGTAGGAAAAGTATAGGAACCTATCCCGGAGATATGGAGGATTTGTCCTATTTGATCAAAAAAATGGAGATTCGGTCTGTTGAGGAAATCCAGGAGGCCATTGATGTATTTTATCCGGATGATGTGATCCGTTCACAGGATGCCAAACGATTGAAAGGTTTGATCGATGAGTATGAAGAAAGAGAAAAGAAACCCTTGGATTAGGCCCAAGACCGTCGCCCAAATTTGTGAATTTGCCATGGATGGGGAAAATTGGGGGATGAATGTCAGAGATTGGCAACATGTGATCCGGAATTTCCACAGTCGCTCAGAGTTTGAGGGAAGTATCCAAGACCCACCGGCGATCATGCGGGATGTGTTGAAAGATGAAGGTCAATGTGATGGCTATTTGGCTGCCTATGTGGAATGGCTTTGTGAGAGAGCAGGGGTGGAACCTCCAGAGTGGGTTTTTGATCCTCGAAGAGTGGCGACCAAATCCTGGTATGATTTTCCTCGCCTTTGGGCACAGTCCTTCGTTGAAGCTCCTGGAGCTTTTCGACGTAGAGGTATTTTTACACTCCCGGACAATGTCCTGAACCTTCGTCCTGGTCGCCCAAGAAAGTCGGATGCAGAGAAACGGGCGACCAATGCTGCCCGCCAAAAACGTTACCGGCAACGGGTGAAAGAAAAATTGGAAAAGCTAAGGGAGTTGGAGAAGGCTTCTACTTAAACTCTTGGAAGAAGGGGTTGTGGGCTTTTTCCTGGCCAACAGTGGAGATGGGGCCGTGGCCGGGGAGGATGGGGGTGTCGTCCGGAAGAGTGAGGATTTGAGAGCGGTTGGTGGAGAGGGCTTGGTCGTAGTTGAAGCGACCTCCGCCCATGGAACCGGCGAACATGGCATCGCCGACGATGGCAATGGGATGGGAGCGGCTTGTGTGCTCAATCAGATAGGTGATTCCGGCGGGGGAGTGGCCGTTGGTTTTACGGGCAAGGATGTTGCAGCCTTGGGTGAGCATGAAGCTCCAGTTTTCGGAAATGGGGGTGGCGCCGGGAACCTGTTCTTCCTGATGTATCCAGGCAGGTGGTTGTTGGGTGGCTTTCAGGACGGTCTGCAATTCTGCAATGTGGTCTGGATGGGAATGGGTGAGGCATATGCCTTCCAGTTGGAGTTTGTTTTCCTGGATGTGTTGGAGGATGGGAGCTGCGTCAGTACCTGTATCGAATAGGACGGCCAGGGATGTTCCTGGTGCCTGATAAAGGTAGGCATTCACGATCATGTCTCCGTAGTGGGAGGAGAAGGTGGTGATTTCGGGCAAGTCAGGTTGTTCCGGATACCAGCTTTTCCTGGCTGATGCCAAGAGGGATTCTGGGTGCAGATTGAGGAGAGGAGCCACTTTCAATAAGGCATCCTCATCCAATTCTCCTTTGCGGAGCCTTTGTATTTGTGCTTTTTCGACACCGGCTTTCTGGGCCAGGGTGTCGGTATCCAAGCCCAGGCCAAATTGGGCTTTGCCGATAATGTCTTCAAAGAAGTCTTCGATCGAGAGGGGCATGGGTGGGGTGGGTTCTTGGTTCTTGGTTCTTTGTGCTTGGTTCTTGGTTTGTTTTGGGGGTTAGGCGGCTCCGGCGGTGGTGGCGGATTTTCCGAAGTGGGCACTTTGTTCTTCGGCGTGGTAAGAGGAGCGGACGAGGGGGCCGGACTCGACTACGTCGTACCCGATTTCGAGGCAGTATTTTTTCCAGTCCTGAAATTCTTCCGGTGTGACCCAGCGGTCTACGGGCGTGTGTTGGGCGGTGGGTTGGAGATATTGGCCCAAGGTCAGAATGTTGACCCCGGCATCACGGAGGTCCTGGTAGGCTTTGGTCAACTCTTCGGGCTTTTCACCAATGCCGAGCATGAGGCCGGATTTGGTGGTAAAGCCTCTGTCGGAGGCATGCTTCAGGATTTTTAGAGTTTGTTCGTAACTGGCTGTTTTGCGAATGGGTTTCTGAAGGCGTTCGATGGTTTCCAGGTTGTGATTAAAAATGTCGGGCTCGGCATCCAGAACGATGTCGAGTTGATCGGTGTTGCCCTGAAAATCGGGTGTGAGCACTTCGATGGCGGTATCCGGGCAACGATTGCGAATGGCCCGGATGGTTCTGGCCCAGACATGGGCACCTCCATCCTTCAAATCATCTCTTGCCACCGATGTGATGACGCAGTGTCGCAATCCCATTTTGGCCACGGCTTCGGCGACTCTTGGTGGTTCAGCCAGGTCCAACTCGGTCGGTTTCCCGGTATTTACGGCGCAGAAGGTGCAGGACCGGGTGCAAATGTTGCCAAGGATCATCACCGTAGCCGTTCCCCGTGACCAACATTCGCCCATGTTCGGGCATTGGGCACTTTGGCAGACTGTGTGCAGGTCATTGCTGTCCACAGTGTTGCGAACCTTTTGATAGGTTGGGCTGGTGGGAAGTTTGGCACGAAGCCAGTCTGGTTTACGTGTAGGCATGAGGCCCACAGTTGTGGCAGATTTATTTCCAGATTTCAAGAGGGGATGCGATTCTCCGAAGAATCACTACTTGGATGGACGTACGACCATGATCGTAGTCGAGCATTCTTTTGGCTCTGGTCCACCTCCGAAACCAGACTGACAAGCTGGACGCTTTTCCCTCTTTACGGGGTGTAGGATCTGGGGAGTTGGGCGGAGAGGGTGCCTTTTTCCTGGTGTTGCTGTGCCAGGGAGACTTCGTGTTGAGCTTGAGCGATGGCTCGGTCGATGGCGGCTTCGAGTTGGTTTAGGTCTACGCCTTCCCAGGATTCGGGGTCGGAGAGGGTGTCGAGGACGGCTTTGTGGTTACCGAGTTCCCGCCATTTGCCTTCGTTGGCCATTTTGGTGAGTTCGGGGTCGGCCATGAGTCTATGGGCGGTGGGGCTGCGAAGCAGTTGTTTGGCTTCGGGGCTTTGGAGAAAGAGGCTGCGGGCTCTGGCGTTCCGGGCCATGAAGGTAAGTTTGGAGCCGATTCGAAATTTATGGGTATCAATGGGCTCAATGTCTTCCACTAGGTCCTTGATCGGTGTGTCCTGCAGCATGCCCAGGGTGGTTCCCATGTACTCGACCCAGCGAGGCATTTCCTTGGGTGTATCATTGGTGGAGAGGGCACTGGGGTTTTTTGTGCCCTCAGTTGGCTCACTGGTTTTGTAGGCTTCGATAAAAGTGTGGGCGTATTTGCTACCTACGGCGAAGAGCCCGACAATGGCGAGGTTCGTCAGTACGCCAAGGCTAGCACCTCCGGCGCCGTAGAGGAGTTGGCCGGAGCCTTCGATTTGTTTCGTCTTTTTCAGGAAGCAGTAGGTGCCTCCGAGCAGTATCAGGTAACTGAAGATAAATGTGTAAAAGAAGGCGACCAGTTCGAGGGCGATCTTCGGGACTTCGAGGTAATTGCCCGCAAAGTTGGCAATGGGTTCTCGAAAGTACCAGGCTCCGTAGGCGGTGCCACCAAGCAGGAGCAGGGAGGCCATTTTTCGGGGAAAGCCTTGTGTCCATCCGGACCAGAGGCCTTGTAGCAGAAACAAACCGATGACCCCGAGGACGATCAGTCCGGGCGTGGTCAACCAATTTGCATTCATCAGGGATTCAATTGCAGTATTGTCCATCGAAGGTTGTTGTCTTTGTCTGTCTGTAGCGGTGTCCGTTTCTCAGGCGGACACACCTCACCGATCCTTCAGACTGGATATCACGGGATTTTGTTCAAATCTTGTGAAAATTGGTCCTTTTCTCTCGCCAAGGCTTGGGGGAAGTGAATGCTGGCCCGCTTTGTTTTTGTCGATATATGGATAAGTCAAAGAGCGATAACCAAGATCAATCCCATGACCAACATGCCGTACGGCTGCAGAAGTTGGAAACGCTACGTGAGGCTGGAGCCGACCCGTTTTCCGCGAACTGTGAGCAGTCGCATACCTCTGCCCAGGCCAAGAAGTTGTACGAGGAGTTAGGTGTAGAAGAGACGGAGGAATCCGTTTCCGTTGCCGGTCGGATTGTGACCTTCCGGGTGATGGGGAAGGCGACGTTCCTGAAGATTCAGGACCGTGACGGGCAGATGCAATGCTACGTGAAACGGGATGATATCGGGACCGAAGAATACAAGGTTTTCAAAAAACTGGACCTTGGTGACATCATCGGTGTGACCGGGCCTTTGTTTGTTACGAAGACTGGCGAGATCACTGTCCGTGCGGAGAACTACACTTTGGTATCGAAGGCGCTGCGGCCGTTGCCGGAGAAGTGGCATGGTTTGACGGACAATGACCAGATTTATCGCCAGAGGTACCTTGATTTGATCGTCAATGGTGAATCCAGAGATCGCTTTCGCCAGCGCAGTGCGGTCATCCGTGAGATTCGGGAGTTTCTCTGGGAGAGGGATTTTACTGAAGTGGAAACGCCTTGTTTGCAATCGATTGCCGGAGGTGCAGCGGCTCGACCTTTTGAAACGCACTTCAATGCTCTGGATTGCGACTTCTATCTGCGGATTGCTTTGGAACTGTACCTGAAACGTCTCCTTGTTGGTGGAATGGACCGGGTTTTTGAAATGGGGCGGGTATTTCGGAATGAAGGTTTGTCCCGCCGTCATAATCCAGAGTTTACCATGCTGGAGGCGTACCAGGCGTATACGGACTTTCGGGGTATGATGGAGTTGACCCAGGGTTTGATCCAACGGTCAGCGGAGTCTGTGTTGGGCAAGTTACAAATTGAACAACCGGAGGGTGAGACGATTGATCTGTCCGGGGATTGGAAAGAGGCAACCTACAAGGATCTGATTCTGAATGCGACGCAGGATTCGGAGTGGTTTTCCCGTTCCAGGGAGGAGAAACTGGCCGCAACGGAGAAGCTGAAAATTGAGGTGGACCCCGAGCTGGAAGACTTCGAAGTGACCAATGATGTTTTTGAGAAGATCGTCGAGCCTAGCTTGATTCAACCAACTTTTGTGACTCACATTCCTGTCGAGTTGTGCCCCTTGGCGAAGTTGAACAAAGAGGACCCCAATACTCTGGATGTGTTTGAGCTTTGCATTAACGGGCAGGAGATTGCACCGGCCTACAGCGAACAAAATGATCCTCTGCAGCAACGGAAGATGTTTGAGGATCAGGTCGGTGATGAAATTCAGAATCTGGATAGTGATTTCCTGTTGGCTCTCGAACATGGTATGCCGCCCGCCGGAGGTATGGGGCTGGGGATTGACCGCTTGGTGATCTTCCTGACCGGAGCCCAGAACATTCGGGATACGATTTTGTTCCCATCTTTGCGTCCCAGCTAATCTCTGGGATTCTGAACATTTTGGATACGCCAAGAGTCTATCTGCCTTCAATATTCTGATTTTTCTTTATGCCCTGGCAGCTTTACCTTGCACTTAAACAGCTCTTTCCAACCGGGCGTCTTTTCTCGTTTTACTCAGCAATTTCGATTGTTGGGGTCATGCTGGGCGTCATGGTCTTGCTGATTGTGCAGACGGTGATGAATGGTTTTGGTGACAAGATTCGGGAGAACATTGTTGCCCGGGATGCGGACATTCGGATTGCTGGTGACATTCTTTACGATTGGAAGCCGTTTCTTAAAGAGATGGAAGCCCGGCCAGAAGTGCAGGCGGTGACCCCCTACGCAGAGGGCGTCGTCATGATGAAGAATCGAAATGTTCCCTTCATGCCGTATTTTCGGGGAATTGATCTGGAACGGGAAGGGTCGGTCTTTCCAGTGGATGAGTTTTTGAATAATGTGGAGGCAAAAACCATGCGATGCACACTGGATGATCTCTATGATGAAACGATCATTCTGGGGGCGGATCTTGCTGCCAATCTGGGAGCGATTCCGGGAGATGTGATGGAGGTGTTTACACCATTGATGCTGGAAAAGGCGAAGCAGGATGAGGTGTTGTTGCCCAGGGAATTTACAGTGGCAGGCATTTTTCAATCGGGCTGGTACGAAGTGGATAGCAATACCGCGATTGTCACGCTACGTGTGATGCAGGAGTTGTATGGGTTGCAGAAGGGAGTGCATGGATTGGCACTGAAGCTCAAACCGGGGTATCATGCGGAAGCGGTGGCCCGGGATTTGCAGGAAGATTTTAACAAGCGTCAATTGAGGCTTCGGGCTCTGAGTTGGTTGAAAAAGAATGAGAGTTTTTTGTTTTTCCTCAATATGGAGAAGTGGGTCATGTTTTTTATCATGATTTTCATCATTCTGGTGGCGTCGTTTTCGATTGCTGTGACCTTGTCCGTTTCGGTTCTTCGAAAGACTCGGGAAATCGGGTTGCTTTGTTCCATTGGGGCAAGACGGGGACAAATTGCCCAGACCTTCTGCCTACAAAGTGTGGCCATTGGAGTGATCGGAACTTTTCTGGGCATTGTCGGAGCGTTGTTGGCCTTGTATTATCGAAATGCTGTGGTCGGGTTTCTCCTGGCAATTTTCAACGCTCAGGATTCATTTTATCAACTATATGGATTTGAAGGGATTCCGGCTTCCTATTCCGTTCGTGACTTTGTGCTGGTCTCGGTCTTTACCCTGATTCTGACGACCTTGGCCGGACTTTTGCCCGCGATTCGGGCAGCTCGACTCAAACCTGCGGAGGCTTTGCGAAGTGAGTGATTCTAGTGACAATATCGTGCTGGCCGCATTGGGGGTGCAGAAACATTTTCCAGCTCCCGATGGTTCCGTGATCGAAGTTCTGCGTGGGGTGGATCTCGAAGTGCGGGCAGGGGAGAGCATCAGTTTGCAGGGACATTCCGGGAGTGGGAAGTCGACGTTTCTCAATGTGGTTTCCTGGCTGGATCAACCCGATGCTGGAGCCATTTTCTGGGATGGTACCCCGGTTTCTGACATGAAGGAGCATGAAATTGCCCGACGTCGGGGCGAGGTACTGGGGTTTGTCTTTCAGGCCTATTATCTGATGCCGGAATTGAATGTATTGGAGAATGTTTTGATGGCTGCCAGAATGCTTGGTCGCATTCGGTCCTCGGATAAACAACGGGCAGAGGAATTGCTGCATTGTGTGGGGTTACAGGATCGAATGAATCAAATGCCAGGTAAACTTTCCGGGGGGGAGCGTCAACGGGTGGCCATTGCCCGTGCATTGTTGAATCGTCCGTCAATTCTGCTGGCAGATGAGCCAACGGGAAATCTGGATGAGGCGACGGCGGAATCAGTGATGGAATTGCTGCTGGAATTGTGTCGCATTCAGGATGCCAGCATGATTCTGGTCACCCACAATCCTGAATTTGCCAATTGTACTGATCGGCAGCTTCATTTATCAGGGGGGCGAATTTCAGATTAAAAAAAAGCTATGAGTTCTGAAAAGATTTTAAAGTGTGGCGTAGTGGGAGTGGGTTATCTGGGTGAGCATCATGCCAGAATCTACCATGAGCTGCCCCATTGTGAGTTGGTCGGGATTTATGATGTCGATCCGGAACGTGCCCAGGAGATCGCTCAACGGTATGACAGCCGGGTCTTTGAATCACTGGAGGAAGTGGGGGAGCATTGTGATGCGGCTTCCATTGTTGTGCCGACGGATTATCATCGTGAAGTTTCGGTGCCCTTGCTGGAGGCCGGTTGTCATTTGCTGGTGGAAAAACCAATATGCAATAGCCTGCGGGATGCCGAAAAGATTCTCGAATCTGCGGAAAAGGGGAACTGCATTGTCCAGGTGGGGCATATTGAGCACTACAATCCGGTCATGCATTTCCTTGAGCAGAGAGTGACCGCTCCGAAATATATCACGGCGGATCGTTTGGCTCCCTTCAATCCGGCACGAGGTGTCGAGGTCGGGGTTGTTCTGGATTTGATGATTCATGACATCGGAGTGATCCTGCAGTTGGTCCGCTCTGAAGTTGTTGATATCAAGTCGATCGGTGTGTCCGTGATGACAAAGCGTGAGGATATCGCCAATGCCCGGATCGAGTTTGCCAATGGTTGTGTGGCGAATCTGAATGTCAGCCGGGTCAGCCAGAAAAAGGTCCGGGAAATTCGAATTTTTCAGGAGAATCAATACCTATCTCTCGATTTCATGCACCAATCCGGGCACATCATGCATTTGACTCCCGAGAATCTGACCAGGGAGGAAGTTCCTATTGAAAAAGGGGAGCCGCTAAAACATGAGCTGGCCTCCTTTGCCCATTGTGTTCGGACGGAGGAAGCCCCAAAGGTTTGTGCACATTTCGGGTTTCAAGCCCTGAAGATTGCGATTCAGATCACTGAGCAGATTCGGGAGCAGGCTTAAGGTCGGCCGGAGGTTCGGGAGCAGGATGCAGGTCTTCTCCATTCATGGAGTTCTCAACTTCTTTTCTCCAATGGATCGCTTTAAGGTGAAGGAAAACCGCTACCCCAACGTGGCAACCCAGAGTTAGGGTTTTAGCCATCTTGTTTTCCGTTAAACCTTCCAGCGGGGGAGTATAGATGTGCAGGAAAGCAATAATGGGATTGGGGATTCCTAGAAATATCAGAGGGTCTTCGTCTCCATCAAAGGCAGACAAGGTCATTCCACAGAGCAGAGGAACCAGCCAGAAAAGAGCCAGAAATCCAAAATAACCGGCTTTGGACCAAAGGGTTCGGGATGCTTGCAGGTAGAGCATCATTGAGGAGAAGAGCACCAGTGGAAGAATGATTCTGGGAAGTGCAAAATTCTTTGGAGAGAGATTCAATTCAGTTCGAGCAATGTACTGGAGTACCAGGCAGAACAAAATTCCCATGGCAATGAAGGAACTACAGGCAGGGAAACTTGACGCGGAATCCCAGTTGAACGGAATCTTCGAAAGCTTGTGTTTTCTGGCTCTGCGAAGACCATTTTGCAAAGTGTGCCTTGTGGGGGTAATCAAGTGGATTAAAAGGATACTGATACCCAGGCTGATCAGGAGGTGTAGGAATTGAACCATACCATAGATTTCGCTGGGGCTCATCCAATTCACAATATCCGAGCGTTGCTCACCTAAGAGAATTGGAATCAGGCTACCTATGACAAGAATCTGGATCACAGCAAATACACCAATTGCAAATCGTTTGGTAAATGGATGATACGTGTCTTTTTGCCATTTCCGTAGGAGCATGAACGCAAATACGGACATCATCAGTCCAAGGATCAGAAAGGTGAAAAGTACAGGGGGGAGCTTCCAGAAATAGAAGGGTACTACCTCGAAGAACTGTACCTGCTCATTTCCCCGAAACATGAATGTATCCTTCAGCTCGATTTGGAAAAGCCCGTAAAGGGTCGGCAAAAAAGTAACATATCCAAAAACCGAGAGTCCAATATGGCTGATAACCGGAAGAAATGTATAAAGCAGAATTACCAGAATTCGAGAAAACCAACTAGCCATTCGAGGTTTTTTGGCCAGCATTCCAGAGGCCATTGCCGTCAAGTGATAGGTTAAGGCCAGACACAACAGGATCACATAAACCAATACTACTTTGGGTAGTGGTAACTTTCCACCAAGCACAGCAATGAGAGTGAAAGGTAGGGTTAGCATGGCCATCAGATATTCTCGACATGGCAGACCCAGTACAAAGCCGACAATCTTTGCCGCCGGGCTCATCGGAGTCATTCGATGGTAATCGATGAGCCCAGACTCCTTTTCTTCTGCAAAATTGCCTGCAACTGTACCTGTTCCCACAAACAATAGAATAAATGCCTGGACAAAGAAAATTGGGAGAAAGCAGGCTTTTAGAGCTAGCAGTTTCGCGGTTTCAATTTCCTCGGGGGATGCATTAAACTCTGTGTAATTGGTTGCGTTGTAAGTATTGAGGAAAATGAACAAACTTGGAATCAGTGTTAGCAATCCCCAGACAATGACTGATTTCTTCCTTAATTTTCTTCGCATCTGCATGCGGATGATCGGGTTCTTCCAGAGAACATCCGCCAGATGGGTAGATTGGGGCATGGTTTTTGTTGGAGTAGTTTTCTCAGAAAATCAAAGCTCTTTGATCCAGATGTTGCGATACCAGCATTCCGCTGGCGGACCGCTGTGGATTTGGAGCCCAAAACGTCCATCGCGGGGAACTTTTTTGGTGTCTGCTTCCGTCTCGGTATAATCCACGGTTTTGAAGCCGTTGACCCAAATTTGGATGTGATTGCACTCCGCCCGAACCCGTAGCTCATTCCATTCGCCCTTGGGCTTTACATGCTTGGCCAGTGCATCCTGAGGTACTTCCGCCAGCATCTTCCTTCGCCTGGATTCATCGTAAAGAAAACCCCAGATCGCTCCTTTGCTCCACCCGCCGATATCGCACTGGAAGCCGATCATTTCATGGTGATTGGGAATCCGTTGGCTCCAGAATTGAACTCCAGCATTGTTCCCCTGGCCGACTAGCTTCGCTTCAAACCGCAGTTCAAAATTCCGGTATTCTTTTTTCGTGACCAGAAACTCATTATTCGGAATTCTTTTCTTCAAATTCCCTGCTACAACGGCTCCATCTTGGATGCGGAAGTAGTCCATGTTGCCCTCCCAGCCTTTGAAAGTTTTACCGTCGAAGAACTGGGTGAAGCCAAGTTCTTGCGGTGTTGGAATGGGCACTCGTGGACTGGCATGGACAGCCGTGGACAGGGTG
>CAYSOI010000083.1:11006-12223 GCA_964432425.1 uncultured Opitutales bacterium
CTGACTTCACCTTGGCTGATTTTCATGAATACATCTTCCACATCCATTCGTTTTTCCTGAAAACCTTTCACGGGGACCTGCTCTTTCACCAGGGCGGCCAGGATTTGAACGACCTGCGCCTCCTCGCCATTAAAGTTGAAGTGGATATGGGTGGTTTCTGCGTCGTGAAGGTTGCTGATTTCGGGGAATTTGGAGAGAATCTCGGGCACTCGTGGGTCAGGGGCCAGGAGGTCTATGGTAATGATGATGCCCGCTTGCACACTGCGAGTGACTTCCTCAATTTTTCCAGTGGCTTTGAGTTCGCCTTTTTCAATGATGCCAATGGAGGTGCAGAAACCTTCCATCTCCGTGAGAATATGGGACGAAATCAGAACGGTGCAGCCTTCTGCCGCCAGGGATTTGAGGATTTCCCGCAATTCGATTCGTGAATGCGGGTCCAAGCCACTGGCGGGTTCATCCAGGATCAACACTTTTGGCTTTTGGAGTAAGGTTTTGGAGAGCAGGAGTCGTTGCTTTAAACCTCGGGACAAACCACCGCACATTGCCTCCTTTTTCTCCGTGAGGCTGGTTTTTTCCAGAACTTCATCCACCCGTTTGGTTCGTTCTTCCTCCGGATAGCCATAGGCTCCGTGAAACATTTCGCAAAACTCCCTCACTTTCAGGTCATCGTAAACCGGCGGGAAGTCCGGCATGTAGCCAAGAATGCTATGCACTTCCCGAGGATGTTCAGCGACGTTGAACCCCGCCACTTTCACTTCCCCAAATGTGGGCTCCAGCATGGTTCCAATCACCTTGAACGTCGTCGTTTTTCCCGCTCCATTTGGACCAATAAATCCGTAGATTTCTCCCTCCTCAATGGTGAGAGATAAATTTCGAACTGCAGTGAAGTCACCGTAGTCGACGCGAAGATCCTGGATTTCGATCATTTTTTGATCCGCAGATTACGCAGATTTCCGCTGATTGTGCAAGGCGTTCCAGAACGGTCTTGAAAGTCTGTATGCGGTTATCCTTTTGACCATTATTGCAGGTGGGTCCATGAATTATCATTAATTTGTGGAGTGAGATCATCTGAATTAGAGCAACGAACTGAAGCCATCTTACCCCCTAGTACTGAAACAAAGAATGTGTATATTTTGCCTTCTTCGGAAAGTGTGTTGTCCATATTCTCCCACAATAAACATTTGGGATATAGAACTTTCTTGGCAGAAAAGGGAAGT
>CAYSOI010000084.1:0-12091 GCA_964432425.1 uncultured Opitutales bacterium
AAAAAATAAGACCTACAGTTGCCTGTAGGTCTTATAAAATTTCAACACCTCCCAGAGGTGGAAAGGAAAAATGGTTTTCCTTTAGAACGTGAACATCGCTTCCACGGAGAAGAAGTCGACTTCGTCTTCCGTGCCACTCTCTGTGATATCAGAGCGGCTGTATTCGATGCGGCCAGCAAAGTTATCTGTAAAGGAGTATTTTGGAGCGATGGTAAACTTTTCTGAACCGTCTCCGTTTTCCAACTCCTGTTCAGCGTAGCGACCCGTAATGGAAAGGTTGTTGTTGATGGAGTAATGAGCCAGAAGAATGTAACTTTCGCCGGTGTTGTTTCTTTCTCCGGCATTGTTGTAGTCATTGTATTCGGCGGCAAAAACGAAAGGTCCGGTTTCGTAGCTTACCCAGATATTGAGCAACTCTGAATTTGGATCTGGATTTACATCGCCGGTATCCTGGCCAGCGTAACCGATCACTGCGGTCAGCCCTTGTTGCGTGGTGACTCCACCTTGGATTTCAACACCGATGGCTCCATCGCTGAAATTTCCGGTTCCATATCCATCCCATACTTCATCGAGAACAGAAACGGAAACCCAACCGAACTCATTGACGGCCTTGGCGTTAATCCCTTCTGCATAGAGGGGAATTGGGTAATTGAGGTCGTAGGCGTAGCTGCGAGTGAAGCGATTTACAGTTTCATCACTTTCAAAACCGAGCATGGAGAGAAAGCGGCCTGCGCTTACGCTGACTCCATTTGCAAAGTCAATTGTGGCAAAGGCTTGTTCCAGTTCCAGGGAATGAGTGCCTCCATCTTCTGCAGATTGTAGGTGGATTTCACCGGATACGGTATCAAGGTTGAAAATCAAATCGATTTCCGCTTGGTCAAGTTTGAGGTCTTCATTAGATCCTGCATTGCTGTCCACATGTTCATAGACTCCGTTGACAAAGCCTGAAATTGCAGCGCTATCGGTGAGTTCAACTTGTGCGGAAACTGGGGCGGCCAAGGTGATGGTTGCCAGCATACAGGCCGTGAGTGTCGGCTTGTTGGTGTTCATTTATCGAGTGTAGTTTGGGGTGGTGTTGAGTTGTTGTTTCCATATGTGGGGAATATGGAGCCTTTGTACTGCTTGAATTTTCCAATGTTGTCAACTTTGGAATTTCAGCACTTTTGTCTGTCAGCCTACAGAATAGCTGAAGTTTTCAGATCCTGCAAATTTCTCAGTCTCAAATTTAAAGTGAGTGCTGTTCAGAACCGGTGATTTACCACTTATCCATACCTTTTTTGTGCAGCGGTGACCGAGTTGTTCATATCCATCTTGGTCAGAAGTTCACAAAGGGCGTTTAGGTCTGGAGAAGTTTGTCCTGGAGTGGGATCCAGAGGATGGTGGGTTTCCAGGGTGGTCAATTCCAAATAGTTTTTCAGGAGCTCCTTGGATTGGTAAATGACGGTTTGAAAGCGTTTGGGGTTTAATCGGGCGCAGTTATCCTGAATGCCATCCAAATTTTTGTAGCGTCGGAGCCAATTGGTTGCCGTTTTCGGACCAACACCCTGAATGCCGGGAATATTATCGGCGGTGTCGCCGATCAAAGCCAGGTAGTCGGGGATCTGTTCCGGAGTGACTCCAAACTTTTCTTCCACACCTTCCCGGTCCAGCTTTCTCCATCCCAGTGAGGGTTTGGCTGTGGGTGGGGGCAGGAGTTGATTCACACCAGGAGAAATGAGTTGGGCCAAATCTTTATCTGCACTGACAATGAGGATCTCGTCGTAGGTATCTCGTAGTTGCTCTACGGCACAGGCGATCAAATCATCCGCTTCAATGCCGTCTTCCTTGTGTACGCTGATCCCCATGTATGCCGTCATCTCCTGGATGTAGGGGATTTGGGTTTTCAGCGCATCCGGTGCTTCTTCCCGGTTCTCCTTGTAGGATTCGAGTAATTGTTCTCTTTTGTGAGAGCCTCCTGAGTCGAAAAATGCGGCGGTATCACAGGGGCCTTCTTCATCCTGGATTTTCCAGATGGTTCTTAACCAACCATGGAGAGCATTGGTAGGAATGCCTTCTTTATTGGTGAATTCGGGCAGTGCATAGAAGGCACGAAAGGTGAGGTTGAAGCCGTCGAGCAGTAAAATCTTTTTCACGTTTGGGAGGTCTGCGGAAGGGAGGGATTTTGACAAACAAAAGGCGCGCAGCTGTTGGGCTGCGCGCCGCCTTGTTCTATTCCTATACTTTTTGGTCTACCCCTAAACCAAGCTTTCATTAAGTAATTCTTTCTTGAAGCTGTCACTCCAAAAATGAAATTTTTTTAAAAAGAGTTGCATAAATGCAGAGAAATGCCTTTCGAACCCTCAAAATAAGGGTCGAAAACTCTATTGAAATGCGGATTCAGGGTAGAGGTTTTGCTGAGTTGAATCAGCAAAAGTTACAATTTTGTTAAAATTCAAAGGTGTATTGGCTGAGTCGACGATGAATTTCACTGACAATTTCAATTTCTTTTTCTTCGCCCTTGGCTTCGAAGGTAACGGAAAACCTTACAAATGAACCGGCATCATCCCAAGGGACGGTGCTGATGAGCTCTTTTCGGATAAGCCATTGGGAGAATTCTTCACCGGAGGCAAAGTTTGTCACTTCTCCTGTTGCGTCCTTCGCGGAGGTGGGGGCACGTGTGTACAAAAAGAAGCTTCCTTTGGGCTTGCTGGCCTGAAAACCAACTTTCTGCAAGACTCCTACCAGAAGATCCATTCTGCGGGAATATTTTGCGGCAATTTGCTCTGTGATTTCCGGGTTTTGAAGAGCAGTGATGCCGGCTTCCTGAATGGCCAGAAACTGTCCGGAATCGGAGTTGTCTTTCACGGTGCCGTAGGCTTTGACAATGAGGGGGTTGCCCACGACGAAACCGATTCTCCAACCGGTCATGTTGAAGCCTTTGGAGTGAGAGTGAAGCTCAACGGCTACATCCTTGGCTCCGGGAACTTGAAGGATGGAGAGGGGCTCCCCTTCGAAGATGAGTGCGGAGTAGGCGGCATCCTGAATCACAATGAGGTTGTTCTCTTTGGCGAATGCGACGAGTTTTTCGTAGAATTCTTTTGTGGCCGAGGCTCCCGTGGGGTTATTTGGATAATTGACGACGATGACTTTTGCACGTTCAAGTATGTCCTGTGGAACATCTTCGAGTTGGGGTAGGAAATCATTTTCCTCAACCAGTGGGAGGTTATAAACTTCGCCTCCGACGTATTTGGCGTGGGTTCCAAATACGGGATATCCCGGGGTGGTCATGAGAACAACATCACCGGGGTTGATAAAACATTTCGGCAGGATGGAGAGGGCGGCTTTGGAGCCGATGGAGTGGATGATTTCTGAATCCGGATCAATGTCTGCGATTCCAAAAACGTCCTGCATCCATTTGGCCGCAGCTTGTTTGAAATCTGCCCCTCCATTGTCTGCGTAGCCGCGGTTCTCCGGGTTCTCCACTGCTTTTTTCAGGGAATTGATGACTTGGGGATAGGCCATTTCATCCGGCTCACCAACGCCCATGTCAATAATTGGGGTGTCAGGGTGTTCTTCTTTTGCAGCTAATTTTGCCCGTTTGATTTTTTCAAACTTGTAGATGGCGGTATCTTTTCCGAAGCGGTTACCACCAATGCGTTCTGCGAAGAGGTTTTGAATGTAGGATTCTGTACTCATTTTTGTGTTGGGTAAGAATGGGTTGCTATTCTGTGCAAGGTCCGTTGGATCGTAGTTTCAGAAGATTGGTATTATGAAAGTAGTCAAGACTGTCGAAGAAATGCAACAAACTGCACGGGAGTGCCGTATGTCGGGCCGTAGGATCGCTCTTGTCCCGACCATGGGCTCCATCCACGAGGGACATTTGAGCCTGATTGACCTGGCAAGAGAGAGCGCGGACGTTGTGATTGTGTCGATTTATGTCAACCCTGCACAATTTGGTCCGAACGAAGATTTGAGTACCTATCCGAGAGATTTGGAGCGGGATTTGGATATTTGTGAAACCAAGGGCGTGAATTTTGCATTTGTTCCGGATGATAATGAAATGTATCCGGAAGATCACACTTTCTTTGTGGATGAGGAAAAGATCAGTAAGACGTTGTGCGGTGTTTCCAGGCCCTCGCACTTCAGGGGAGTGGCAACGATCTGCACGAAGTTGTTCAACATTGCCTGCCCTGACTTTGTGGTAGTGGGGATGAAGGATGCTCAACAGGCGATTTTGCTCAACCGGCTGATTCGGAATCTGAATTTTCCAATCGAGTTGATTGTCGGGCCTACGGTTCGCGATGAGGAGGGCTTGGCGTTGAGTTCCCGTAATAAGAACCTGACTTCAGGGCAAAAGACCGAGGCTCTGAAAATTTATAAGGCTTTGATGGCGGCCAAGGAACTTGCTGATAAGGGAATTACCAATACGGATCGTTTGATTGCGGAAGTGACCAATCATATGAACAGCCTTCGTCTTCGGGTGATCTACGTGAAGACGGTGAGCTTGGATAATATGAAGGAAGTACGTGAAATTGTACCGGGGCAGACTTTGCTGGCCGTTGCGGTGTGGTTGGACCAGGTGCGTTTGATTGATAATATTGTGCTGTGAGCAACCAATGTGACATCATTGTCGTCGGCAGTGGGATTGCAGGGCTGAGTTTTGCGCTGAAAGTCGCGGAAGCCGGGCGCTCCGTTATGATCCTGACCAAGAAGGACCAGGCGGAATCCAACACGAACTATGCACAAGGCGGCATTGCTGCGGTGATGTCGACCTCGGATGATTTTGAGATGCATGTCGCGGATACTCTGGATGCGGGTGTGGGGCTTTGCGATGAGGAGGTGGTTCGTGAAATTGTGCGTGATGGGCCGGAGTGTGTGCAGGAACTCATCAATCGGGGAGTGGAATTCACACGTCTGGATGATGGACGGCAGTCTCTAGGAAAAGAGGGTGGACACTCCAAACGCCGGATCCTCCATGTGAAGGATATGACCGGGAAGGCGATTGAGGGAGCTCTTCTCCGGGCGATTGAAGAACACCCCAGGATTGAGATCTACGAGCATTTCTTTGCGATTGATTTCATTACAGTACGAAAATTGTGGAAACGGGGGATTCATCCTGGCGAGGAGGCGGATCGTATCCTTGGGCTCTATGCTTTGAATGTGAGGACTGGAAAAGTGGAGGTCTTCAGTTCCCGTGCGGTCATGTTGGCCAGTGGTGGAGTGGGGCAGGTTTACCAATACACGACGAACCCTTCCATTGCCACGGGTGATGGGATTGCGATGGCCTATCGTTGTGGGCTGGAGGTGAGTAATTTGGAGTTTATCCAATTTCATCCGACTGCGTTGTATTCTCCAACAGGTGAACGTTTTCTCGTCACGGAGGCTTTGCGTGGAGAAGGGGCGATTCTGAAGAATTTGCAGGGACGTGCTTTCATGGAGGATTATGATGACCGGAAGGATTTGGCTCCACGGGATATCGTTGCCCGTGCCATTGACCAGGAAATGAAAAAGTCTGGTGCGAAGCATGTGTGGCTGGATGCGACGGGAATTGAGGCCAGTGAGCTACTGGATCGTTTCCCGAATGTGCACGGGGCTTGTGAACGAAATGGGATTGATTTTACCAAGGAGCCGATCCCGGTTGTGCCGGCAGCTCATTACCTTTGCGGCGGGGTGGCTTCGAACATTTCTGCTCAAACCGCCTTGCCCGGTTTTTATGTTTGCGGAGAAGTGGCTTGCACGGGGTTGCATGGGGCCAATCGGCTGGCCAGTAATTCATTGCTCGAAGCGGTGGTGATGGCGCACCGGGGAGCGGATGCAATGTTGGAATATCTGGATCAAAAAGCACCGGATCATCTGTCGCTTCCTTTCTGGGTGGAGAGTGATTTGCAGGACTCAGATGAACGGGTCATTCTCTACCACAATCATGATGAATTGAAGCGGACACTTTGGGATTATGTCGGGATTGTGCGGACAACCAAACGTCTGGAACGTGCCCGGACCCGTATCCAGAATTTGCAGCATGAAATCCAGGAGTATTATTGGAATTTCAAGGTGGACCCGACTTTACTGGAGTTGCGTAATATGACTTTGGTGGCCAGTTTAATTGTCGAATGTGCCTTGCAGCGTAAGGAGAGCCGGGGGCTGCATTATACTCTGGATTATCCGGATATGTTGCCACAGCCCAACAATACCTGCGTTCGAAAGTGACATGAGTGAGGCTGAAGTTCGGAAAACTTTGGGGAAAATCGCCATTGTCGGCACCGGGGCCGTAGGCGGTTACTACGGGGGGCGGTTGGTGATGCACGGGGAAGATGTACACTTCCTGTTGAGGTCCGATTATGATGTTGCGAAGGAGGCGGGGTTTACTCTGCGGCGTGGAGAAGAAACGTTTCTATTTCCTGTCCAGGCCTACAGCCAGTCTGAGGACATTGGCGTCTGCGATTGGGTAATCATCACTTTGAAATCCACGGCCAATGAGCATTTGGGACGGCTGCTGACTCCTTTGGTGGGGCCGGAGACTCGATTACTCACATTGCAGAATGGATTTGGCAATGTGGAGTTGTTGAAGAAGTTATTTCCAGAGAATCGTATATTTGGGGGGTTGTGTTTTGTGTGTATCAATCGTGTGGCTCCGGCAGTTTTTGAAAATTATTTACCTGGCTATGTGGAAATGGGTGTGAGCGATAATGCGGCGGTTGAGGAGTTGCAGCCAATGGCAGATGTCTGGAATGCGGCGGTTTCCAAATGCCGGATTGTGGAGCCGCTTCAGGAGGCTTTGTGGCGTAAATTGTGCTGGAACATCCCTTTTAATGGTCTGGCGATTGCCGCTGGTGGGATCACCACAGATTTGATTCTGGCTGATGAAAAGTTGGTGGCCCGGAGTTGGGCTTTGATGCGAGAAATTCAGAAGGCTTGTCCCCATGAAATTCCTGATGATTTCCTCCAGCAACAGTTTGATAATACCGCCAAGATGGGGCCTTATCGCCCCTCCAGTTTGATCGATTACCTTGCCGGAAAAGCCGTAGAAATTGAAGCGATCTGGGGCAATCCGCTACGGGAAGGTCTTGCCAGGGGAGTGCCAATGCCGGAACTCAGCAAGCTGTACGGGGAATTGCAGGAAAGGCTTGGGCTTATAAAATAAAACACCCGGAACTTTTCAGAACCGGGTGTTGTGAATTGCGGAGAGTTTCCGCGAAAGGTTTTTGGGAAGTTACTCGGGTTTCTTTTTCCCTTCGCCTCGTTTGCCACCGGGTTTTTTGCCTAGGCCACCGGGTTTGCCTTCGCCACGACGACCTCCTGGGCCTTTGGCGGCCTTGGCGAGTTCTTCGTCACTGAGTTCGCCGTTTTTGTCGGCATCGAATTTTTTCAGCACCATTTCCTTGAACTTGGGTTGTTTATCAAGGCGGGCTTTGAATGCAGCAAGACGCTCTTGTTCATTGAGTTTTCCGTCCCCATCTTTGTCGAATTGTTTGATGGCTTCGGCCCGTCGTTTTTCCATTTCGGCTTTGGCGGCGGCTCTTTCCTGTTCGTTGAGCTTGCCATCGCCATCGGTATCAAATTTTTCGATGACATGTGGGGGAGGGCCTCTGCGGTCTCCCTGAGGTTTGCCTTTTCCGCCTTTGCCACCTTCGGGTGGAGCGGCGACAAGGGAGGTGGCCAGTGCAGAGAGGGATAGGATCAGTATTGATTTATACATGGTCATTCGGGGGTTATTGGTTAGTTTGTGGGATGTCCAGGAATAGACAATTTGTCAGGGTGAAGAGTTTGTTCTTCTTGAGCAATCTTTATTACGGCTTGAAAAGGTGAGTTTGGGCCTTTTGTTCTGATCGCTTTATGCAGGAGTATTTCCTACGAAGATTTTTATTGATACCGCCAACGTTGTTGGGGGTGACGATTATTGTATTCGCCATCACACGTATGGTGCCGGGGGGGCCGTTGGAGCAGGCGATGATGGAAATGCAAAAGGTAGGTGAGCGGGGGGGAGGCAGTGATGTTGGCTCGTCTCAGGCGATGTCGGAAGAGCAGATTGAGCAGTTGAAGGAGCATTATGGTTTTGATCGGCCTACGGTTGAGGCTTATTTCCTGTGGCTGGGGGCGGCTCCCAGTGAAGCTTTTCGTAAGAATATCAAATTTGAAAATGTGGAGGAGGCATCGGGTGTGGAAACGCAGAAGGTGCGGGTGCGGACTCCAGAGTTTCATGTGATGGATTTGGATTGGGATCAGGATGGTTGGTTGACCCGGCAGGAGGTGCCGAAGGTGTTGTCCAGGGCTGTGAAGTTTGATGATCTGGATGCCGATAAGGATGGATTTGTGACGGCGGATGAATGTGTTGGGGACGCGGGTGTGGTGAATCGGGCTTCGGAAATCGTGATGGTGGAGTATCATCGGAGCCAGAATGAAGCGTGGGTGATCAATGAAGAGTCTCTGATGTTTGATTGGAAGGTGAGGATGAAGGAGCCTCTGGAAGAGGAGCCGGATACGCCCCGAGCTGTGGTGTATATCGGTTTGTTCAAGGGGGTTCTGCAAGGGCAGTTGGGGGATTCCTTTCGCTATGGGGAGCCGGTGACACAGGTAATGCTGCAACGTTTGCCGATTTCGACCTACTTCGGGGTGATGTTATTTCTGATTACCTATTCAGTGAGCATTCCTCTGGGCGTGGTTAAGGCGGTAAAACATAACGGGTGGGTGGATAACCTGACTTCGATTCTGATCTTTATGGGCTATGCGGTGCCGAGTTATGTTTTGGGATCCTTGTTGGTGGTGTTTGCTGCGGTGAAATGGAGGTGGTTTCCTGCGGGTGGGTTTACCAGTGAGGGGTTTGAGGAGTTTACATTCCTGGCAAAATGTTGGGATGTCTTGTATCACTCCGTATTGCCATTAATTTGCTACATTGTCGGTACGTTTGCCTTTGTGAGCATGCTCATGAAGAATCATCTGATGGATAATTTGGCCGCTGATTACATGCGGACTGCAGTTGCCAAAGGGGTCACTTTCAAGGAGTCGGTCACGAAGCATGCGTTGCGAAACTCCCTGATTCCAATCGCGACCAATGTGGGGCATCAGATCTCTTTGTTTGTGGTCGGCTCCTTTCTGATTGAGACGATCTTTGATATTGATGGCTTTGGGTTGTTGGGATTTCAGTCAGTGCTGGATCGGGATTATCCGGTGGTCATGGGGGTCATTCTGCTGAGTGCGACGTTGATGCTGTTGGGCAATATTCTGGCCGACATTCTTGTGGCCATCGTGGACCCGAGGGTGCGTTTTCATTGAGATCATTCAGAAGCGAAATCAAGGTATGCGTTTAAATCCATTAACTCTCAAAAAGCTACGTCGTTTCCGTTCGATCAAACGGGGCTGGTGGTCGTTTTTGTTCTTGTTGGGAGGGTTTTTGCTGTCGCTGGTTGGAGAGTTGTGGATCAATAGCCGTGCCTTGATTGTGAGTTATGAGGGTCAGTTGTTTTTCCCCACCTACGCTTCTGTTTACAGTGGGCAGGATTTCGGAATTGAAAAGGATTCCGCCGGGTCGCCTTACGAATATGAGGTCAATTATCGTGAACTCCAAAAGCATTTCAAGGGGCAGGGGAGCGGGAATTGGGTGATAATGCCCTTGGTTCCATGGAATCCCTATGAAAATGATTTTGACGGCACGGGGGTGGCTCAACCAATGAAACCGGATTTTTCCAAGAAGCATTATCTTGGCACGGACTCGACTGGCAGGGACATCTTTTCCCGATTGGTCTATGGTTTTCGAATCGCCATGATCTTTGCTTTAGGGTTTGTGCTTCTGGTGTATGCGATAGGCGTCTTGATTGGTTGTGCCATGGGTTACTTTGGGGGGCTTACGGACTTGCTGGGGCAGCGTTTGGTCGAGATTTGGTCCAATATCCCGTTTTTGTATATGGTGATCATCATGGTGGCGATTGTGCCTCCGAATCTTCCGGTCAACATTCGGATCGGTTTGCTGTTGTTGATCATGGTGCTGTTTTCCTGGACGGCGATGACCTACTACATGCGGTCGGCGGTCTACAAAGAAAAGGCGAGGGACTACATTGCAGCGGCGCAGCTTCTGGGGGCCAGTCCATGGCGTATATTGGTTCACCACTTGTTGCCCAATACGATTTCCACACTGGTCACTTTTGCGCCGTTTACCATGGCGACGGCCATCACTTCCATTACGGCACTGGACTTTCTGGGGTTTGGTTTACCGCCCCCGGTGCCCAGCCTTGGAGAGTTGCTCAAGCAGGGGGTTTCCCAGTTGCAGGCTCCATGGATTGTGGTCTCTGCCTGTGTGTCGATGATCCTTACGTTGTCTCTGGTTACCTTTATTGGGGAAGCGGTTCGGGAAGCCTTTGATCCAAAGAAATTTACCACTTACCAATAAACTGCGTCTATGCATGATCTTTCCCAACATCAACTGGCTGAACTCATTCGTTTTCGGAGAACGATTGCTCCGAAAAAGTTTACGGAAGAAGCACCCGATCATGATGCCGTGATTGAGGCGATTGAAATTGCCCGAAATGCTCCAAATCATCACCGGACTGAACCCTGCCGGTTTTATCTGCTGGATGCTGAACGCATTCAACGGGTGGGGGAGCTTTATGGCGAATTAGTGCAAGGGGATCAACCTACCGAGGAAAGCCTTGCCCGTGGGCAGAAGAAGGCGAAGGAGTGGGGGAGTGCTCCCGGATTGTTGATTGTGACACAGTTTACGCCTCGGGATTCCGCCCTGGTCCAAAACAAACCTGCCGTCGTCAAGGAGGACTACGCGACCTGTTGCTGCATTCTCCAAAACCTTCTGCTCCTACTGGAAAGTCAGGATATCGCTGCAAAGTGGAGTACCGGACCGGTTTGGGAGCATCCTCTTTTTCGGGAAACTGTAGGGATTCTCAATCCCCCACCGGATGAGGAAGTGGTTGCCTTGATTTTTTATGGAAAACATGGGGAGGAACCGATGGTTCGCGAATTGGCGCCTCTGGATGATTCACTGATTAACTACCGATAAATCAACCGTATCTAATGAGCCCGAAAGTCCTTGTCATGATGGGAGTTTCCGGATGTGGGAAAACCACCGTCGGGAAACTCGTTGCTGAACAGTTGCAATGTGAATTCATTGAAGGAGATGAATACCATTCTCCAGCAAATATTGCCAAAATGAGTTCTGGCCAACCGCTCAATGATGAGGATCGATATGATTGGATGAACGCCCTAAACCAAAAGATTTCCGAAGTGTTGAGCAACGGGACGTGTGGAGTTCTGGCCTGTTCAGCCTTGAAAGAAAAACACCGGATTCGCTTGGCAGAAAATTGGGAATCTCAGGTTCTCTATATTCATATTCAGGGAACTTTTGAGCAGATTCACGAGCGTATGCAGGCCCGGGAAGGTCACTATATGAAGGCCGGAATGCTAAGAAGCCAATTCGAGGCCCTGGAACCTCCCAGCGACGTTCCGGTTTATGATGCGGAGCTGGCTCCTGAAGAAATAGCCGAACGGGTGCTGGCCCTTCCAGAAGTGCAGGCCTGATCCGAGTCTTATGACAAAAAGCTTCTATGTAGATTCTACAAATGGTTATATTCAGACCAACTGCCAGTTTCGGCTGTAAAGTGAAGGATGGGACGAAGAGGACCCATTTGGGGGATGGCGTGAAGGGGGGAGTTCGTGTTGTTGATTGTCGGGTTTTGGTAGCCAGTCTTGGCAATTAGAAGCCTATGATTTCGATATTCTTTCCGTATTGGTCAAAGGTGGGCTTGCTGTCCATGACATTGGCTGCACCGCCGTAGCTTACTCCTGATAGGAAGTTGACCCGGCCAGGTATAGAGCTTCCAAAGTTTGGGTACTTGCCTTCAATCGGGCCGAGTTCAGACACCATATCAATGGAGGAACCTACGGGGAAATCGATGTTCTTCAGGTTGATGGTGGTGGCTTCCATATAAATGTAGTCTACAGGACCTGCAAAGGCGAGGTTTTCGATGTCGAGAAGGTTGTCGGCATAGAAACCATATCCGCCTTTGCTGTTAGTTATTTCCAGCACTGAGTTGGAGATCCTGATATCCCCCAAGCTTCCGACCCCGACTCCGCTGCCAGCTTTAACCGTCACATTGACCAAGTCGAAATT